>NZ_CP040602.1:1800000-2100000 GCF_005885815.1 Thiomicrorhabdus sediminis
ACCAGCGCTGACACCGGGACCTTGTGGTTGAGAAAGTTCGCTAATCGCATCACCCAAGTGTTCACGAGCATGCATCAACAAGCCGACCGTTGTCGCATAAGATGGGCTGTTAACCTCATCCTTAAGCCCTTCAACTCCTTGCGGGTAACCTAAACGTACCGGCATATGGAAGACTTCTTCGGCTAATTCCACCGCACCTTCGACCAAAGAACTGCCACCGGTCAAGACAATACCGGCCGCCAATGACTCTTCAAAACCGGCACTACGCAGCTCGGCTTGGATCAACTGGAACAGCTCTTCATAACGCGGCTCAATCACTTCAACCAGAGTACGGCGAGACAGACAACGCGCCGGGCGATCACCGACACTCGGCACTTCAATTTCTTCATCTTTGTCAATCAACTGCGGCAAAGCACAGGCGTGATTACGCTTAATCGCTTCGGCGGCCTGTGTTGGTGTACGCAAAGCCACGGCGATATCATTAGTGACTTGATCTCCAGCCACCGAAATCACCGCAGTATGGCGAATCGCACCGTTATGGAAAACCGCGATATCGGTAGTACCGCCCCCGATATCGACAAGACAGACACCAAGCTCTTTTTCATCTTCGGACAATACCGATTCGCTCGATGCCAACTGCTCAAGAATAATATCGGCAACACCTAAACCGCAACGCTCGACACATTTAGTAATGTTTTGCGCCGCACTCACCGAACCGGTGACCATATGCACTTTGGCTTCTAGACGCACACCGGACATACCGATCGGCTCACGAATACCGCCTTGATTGTCGATAATGTATTCCTGAGACAGGATATGCAAGACACGCTGATCGCCGGGAATGGCGATGGTTTGCGCCGCATCCATAACGCGTTCGATATCTTCATGCTGAACGTCCTGGTTACGGATAGCCACCATTCCCATCGAATTGAAACTTTTGATATGACTGCCGGCAATACCGACATAAACTGACTGGGCTTCGAAACCGGCCATACGCTCGGCTTCGTCTATGGCGCGCTGAATAGATTCAACGGTAGAGTCGATATTAACAACCACCCCTTTCTTTAAGCCTCTTGAAGGATGAGTTCCCATCCCTACTACCTCAATGCTGCCATCCGCTTTGATCTTACCGATAATAGCCGCAATTTTTGAAGTTCCAATATCCAGTCCGACGACCATATTAGAAGAGTGCTGTTTTCGCGCCATATTGTGCTTTACCTTTTCCCAATTGAAATTTCCAAGTCCGCCTGTAGGCGTAGCGGCAGACCGGTTTCGCTAGTGTATAACCCATGCCTTTTGAGCGTGATTTAATTTTGCGCCACTATAAAACCATTACTATAGCGTAAATCGTAAGTCTGTGCTGAGTTTCTCATTTCAGCACTGAGCTGTGGATAAGCCTTGATAAAACGTTCGATTTTATTGGCGTAATTCAGCTCGTCGACTTTAATGACTGCACCGCCAAGCAACTGGATTTGCCAAACATTATCTACTGAAAAACGCATTTCAGCAATCACCAAATCTAGACCGGCAAACCACTGCCGTGTCTGCATAAATTCAGTTAACACTTTTTCCGACTGATCAAGGCGCCCCTGTAGACGCACCAGATTTTCAAAACCTGCAATGCTACGCGGGAAAAACACTTCGCCATGGCGGTTGATCAATCCGGATTCACCCCAACGTGCTACCGGTTGCTGTTCACTAATGGAGATATAGAGCAGATCGGGCCACTTGCGGCGTATTTGTGCCGAATGCACCCAATCCAGACGAACGATACTGGCTTGAATTTTCTGCAACGGCAACTGCCAGAACGACTCCCCCAGATAGGGAGAAACGGCATCGGACAACTCGACATCACTCACCTGATGTAAAGGCGTCAGTAGCTCATAATGTGACACCGGTTTATAAAATGGTGATTGTTTGGCAAGCAACAGCCACACCGCCGCCACTATAAAAAATAGCAGCGCAAACAATAAGGAAAATTGCCCAATGCGTCTCATTGCCAGTCTGATTAATCCAAAGTAGTTTTTAAGATTTCGACCACAAGTTGCTCGAAACTCAAACCTTTCGCCCTGGCCGCCATCGGCACCAAACTATGGTCGGTCATCCCCGGTACGGAGTTCAGTTCGATCAACCAAGGCTGTTCGTCTTCATCCAACATCACATCAACTCGTCCCCAGGCTTTGGCACCAACGACATCGAATGCTTCCAATACCAGGTTCTGAATATCGGCAGTCAGTTCATCGTCCAGCGCACATGGGCAAATATATTGTGTGTCATTGGCCTTATACTTTGCATCAAAATCATAAAAATCGTGCGTTGTCTTTAACTCGATCAACGGCAACGCCTCATCATTCAATACTGCCGCGGTGAATTCACGACCGGTAATCCACTGTTCGATCAGAATTTCACTGTCATACTGTTGGGCGAATGAAACGGCTTCAACCAGTTGCGGCTTATCATAGACTTTGCGCATGCCGATACTGGAACCTTCATGACAAGGTTTAACAATGACAGGAAACGGCAGATCAAAACTATCCATATCAAGCGGCATGTTTTTGGAAACCCAGACAAAACCTGGAGTCGGCAGCCCGGCTCCCATCCAAAGCCATTTGGTGCGCAGCTTATCCATGGCAATAGCCGAAGCGGCCATATCACTGCCGGTATAAGGCAGGCCCAAATCGCTCAATACCGATTGCACACCACCGTCTTCACCCCAGCGACCGTGCAGAGCGATAAAGGCACGATCATAATCTTGCGCAATACGGCACAGATCGGCAACACTATCGACATCTTCGGATACGGCATCAATCCCTTGATCCAATAAGGCTTGAGTGACCGCCTGTCCGCTTCTTAGAGAGACTTCTCGTTCGGCGGCTTTACCGCCCATTAATACTGCAACCTTGCCAAAATCCATCAATCTCTCCAATCCTAATTTGTCTCGGTCAAAGCCTTGGATTCACTCCATTGTCTGGCCAATTGACCGACATCACCAGCCCCCATAACCAAGACAACATCATCATCCTGTAAAACATCCGTCGCCAATTGTTCTAATTGCGCGAAATCTTCGGCAAAGAAACCATGCCCACCACGGACACGCAACGCCTGTAACAGGGCTTTCGAATCAAAGCTCGGCAGATGTGGCTCCCCCGCGGCATAGACTTCCAATAACACCACCATGTCCGGCCCGGTCAAGGACTGAACAAACTCATCGAACAGATCGCGGGTACGCGTGTAACGGTGCGGCTGGAAGACTAAAATCAGGCGCTTGTTCGGGAACGCTTCCTTAGCGGTTGCAATCGTTGCCTGTAATTCGGTTGGGTGATGACCGTAATCATCTACCATGGTGACATTATGACCGGCTATTTGCCTGTTGTCATAAACCTCGAAACGACGGCCAACACCGCCAAACTCTTTCAATGCCTGCTGAATCGCGGCAATCGGCACATCCAATTGCAAGCCGACCGCAATCGCTGCCAAGGCATTTTGCACATTATGCTTACCTGGCAAGTTTAACTCTACGGCAAAACTCTTATCGCGCCCGACTAAAACCTGAAACTGCATTTTCAAGCCTTTTGCCTGAACATCAATGGCACGGATATCGGCGTTTTCAGAGAAACCGTAAGTCGTGGTTTTACGTGTCAATTTAGGCAAAATGTGACACACATTGTCATCGTCTATACACATAATCGCCATACCGTAAAACGGCAAACGGTTAATAAATTCAATAAAGGTGTTTTCCAATATCTGATAATCGCCTTGATAAGTATCCATATGATCTTCATCAATATTGGTTACTACCGACATCATTGGCGACAAATGCAGGAAGGAAGCATCCGATTCATCGGCTTCGGCCACCAGATAGTTACTGGATCCCAAACGGGCGTTGGTGCCCACTTGATTGAGCTTTCCGCCAATCACAAACGTCGGATCAAGCTCACCATGAGTCAATACCGCCGCGGTTAGACTGGTAGTCGTAGTTTTACCGTGAGTACCGGCGATGGCGATACCAAAACGCATACGCATCAATTCGGCCAACATTTCCGCTCTTGGAATGACCGGAACCCGCGCTTCGCGTGCCCAGTTGACCTCGGGATTGTCTTTACCGATTGCGGTGGAAACCACCACCACATCGGTATTTTTCACATGTTCGGCATTATGACCTAGCTGAATCAAAGCACCAAGCGATTCAAGGCGGGCAACCGTAGGGTTATGCTTGATATCCGAACCGCTTACGGTATACCCCAAGTTCAGACAGACTTCAGCGATACCGGCCATACCTACACCACCGATACCGACAAAATGGATTTGTTTTACCTGTTCTTTCATTAAATTCTAGCTTTCTGCTATTAAGACATGACAACTGAAGGGATCAGTTGATTTGATTAATTGGTTTCAATACGTTTTGCTACTTTCAGCATCGATTATGATTAACCATATCATACAACGAAACCTGTTTTAGGTTAGCGCCAATTATCGACTCTATGTAACAAATTCATTGCTTACTAGGCTAGCATCGATTCGGCTCAGCTAAGTTGAGAAACCCTTGCAGATTACTGCAGTGAAACGGGCTCTTGCTTATGCTCTTCATTTTCTTCAATTTTTTCAAAAGGTTCCTTGACCGGTCTTGGCACCACCCAGAAAAACTGCGCCAGAATTGCCGCCAGTTCCGTGGTCTTTTTCAAGGGTTCGGTAATTTCAATACTTGAACCCAACTGGCTTTCAACATGTCCGGTTTGCTTGGCCTGCTCAATCATCTGCCAAATCACCTCATCCGCTCCTTCCAGCAAGCCTTCATCCGGATTCCACCAGGCCATCATCGTGTCAAAGCGATCTTCAAAGTTAGCCAATGGAATCAATTCCAACTGAATCCAGTGCAAAGGTGTTTTCTCTTCACTCATTACCCTATCCTTTTTCTCTGCATTTAAACTATCTCATACAGCCCGGGGCAACTCAATGCGATTGGCGATTAATTTTTTATGCTGATACACAAAACCGCTTAAATAAAAAAAGCGACCGAAGTCGCTTTTATCCAATTTACCGCGGCTGGCTTTAGCGCAATTAAAGCAGCATATCTTTCGCTTCTTCAATCGCACTGACTAAACGGTCAATGTCCGCTTTATTATTGTAAACCCCTAAAGAGGCTCGCACCGTGGCAGGCACATTGAAATGCTGCATGACCGGCATCGCGCAGTGATGACTGGCGCGCACCGCAATGCCGTCCTGATCCATCAAAGTCGCCATATCATGCGGATGAACGCCTTCAATAATAAAGGAGATGACCCCGCCTTTATTTTTAGCCTGGCCGATAATCTGCAAACCGTCGATCCGACTCAAGCTCTCCGTTGCATAAGCTAACAGCTCATGTTCGAAACCAGCAACCTGCTCCATACCAATAGCCGTTAAAAAATCGATTGCGGCCCCAAGCCCGATGGCTCCGGAAATATTTGGCGTACCTGCCTCAAACTTATAAGGCAAGACATTATATTCGGTCTTTTCAAAGGTCACCGAATAGATCATGTCTCCACCGCCTTGATAAGGCGGCATTGCTTCCAATAAGGTTTCTTTGGCATAAAGCACACCAATACCGGTTGGACCATACATCTTATGCCCGGAAAGTGCATAAAAATCACAACCAATATCGGCAACATCTATCGCCATGTGGGCACACGCTTGTGCACCGTCAACCAACATTTTCGCACCTACCGAATGGGCGATTTCCGTCATTTCCTTGACCGGGTTAATGGTTCCCAGTGCATTCGACATATGGGTTGCGGCAACCAGTTTGGTTTTTTCCGAAACCATACCTTGCAGAGCACCTAAACAGATCTCGCCCTGATTGTTCATGCGCAACACATTCAAACGAATACCGAGCTGATCACGCAACAACTGCCAAGGCACAATATTGGAATGATGTTCCATTTCGGTGACAATAATTTCATCACCTTCTTTTAGATTTTCACGCGCCCAACTCTGTGCCACTAAGTTAATCGCCTCGGTGGTGCCGCGAACAAACACCACCTCTTTGGTCGAGGCGGCATTTATGAATTGACGCACCTTTTCACGAGCACCTTCATATTTCTCGGTGGCGCGTTCACTCAGACCATAAACACCGCGATGTACATTGGCGTTTTCTTGACGGTAATAACGTGCTAAAGCATCAATCACCATCTGCGGTTTTTGCGAAGTCGCACCATTATCCAAATAGACTAATGGGTGCCCATTTTCCTGCTGGTTGAGAATCGGGAATTGTGCTCGGATATCAGCAAAATTTTGCGTTGCAGCCATGTTTATATCAGTCCAATTAAAACGCTATTAAGCTTGTTGCACGGAATTTAATGCTTTTGACAGACACTCGGTCGCCCAAAAACGAATCGCATCATTGGCAATGGTTTCACATGGTTCCAATAAGAACGCATGGGTAATCATATTGATCGCATCTTGGCGACGAATACCACGTGCCTGCAGATAGAAAATCTGATTTTCATCAATCTGACCGGAAGCCGAACCATGAGAACACTTCACATCATCAGCGTAGATTTCCAACTGAGGCTTGGTATCCATTTTTGCACTATCAGACAATAACAAGTTTTTGTTATCCATCTGACCATCGGTCTTCTGTGCTTTTTGGTCAACACGGATCATACCGTTAAAGACACCTGTTGCCTTGCCCGACAACACATATTTATGCAACTGGCGGCTAATGCCATTTGTATCGTTATGTTCGGTATTGGTACGTGAGTCAACAGTTTGACTGGCCGTTGCCAGACAAGCACTGTTCTGATTGTTTTCGATGTGATCGCCATTCATAGTCAAATAGTTCTGCTGACGAGAAATCGCAGATCCCACTGAGGCAAAGAAACTATTGAACTGGCTACCTGCCTGCTGATCGATGAACTGGTTATTGAAGTAATAACTGGCTTCACTTTGATCCTGCAAAATCACTTGATGCACTCTGGCATACTTGGCAACGAAAATTTCTGTCAACACATTGGTACAGGCACTGTCATCGACGTTGTCTAATAGGCTTACAAAGCGCTCAACCACAGTCACTTCGGCATTTTCACCGACTTCTATTCGATTACGGATATTGCCCAGATTATTGTTCGCCGTCTGCACATTCATAATGTAAAACGGCATGGTAATCTGGGTATTGGCATCAACATTGAGCGCAAAACCATCGGCCAGCAATGCGCTATTCAACAGACCAAACGGCTCTTTATTGATTTTTTCCTGATTGGTAAACAACTTATCCGCATTGCTGTTTAACTCTTCCCCGTCTCTAAACAGCTCAAATTGAACCCCATCAGGTAAAGCTTGCAGATTATCCGACAAGGCCTCATTGAACCAGCCATCAACAAACACCAAGACAATCGCCGCAAAGCTAGGCATAAACGGACGAATATCATCGCTAGTCAAAGGTTGAGCCGGCTTTAATTCAAAGTGCTTCTGAACAAAACCGGTCAAACGTGTATATTGCCAGTCTTCATCACGCTGCGTCGGGAAACCTTGCTTTGCAAACAGTTGACTCGCTTGCTCTCGAATTTGTACAACTTGTGGATTACTGCAACTGGCGTTCAATTGTTTCGCTTGATTCAAATAATGATCAACGGCTTTCTGTGCGACAGGTGAAATTTTTCTTTGCATCTAATAGTTCGCTTCTATCGATTAGGATGAATTTGTTTCTTAGTCAAACACGTCTATGATTAAGAGTGTGCTTGAATAATCTCGTCATAGCCGTTTTCTTCCAGCTCATGAACCAGTTCAAAACCACCTGATTTGACGATTTTTCCGTTGTACAACACATGCACATGATCAGGCTTGATGTAATCCAATAAACGCTGGTAGTGAGTGACCACTATAAAGCTACGCTTATCGTCACGTAAGGCATTAACCCCATTGGCGACGACTTTAAGTGCATCGATATCCAAACCGGAATCGGTCTCATCCAAAATGCATAGTTTCGGTTCAAGTAGAGCCATCTGGAAAATATCATTACGTTTTTTCTCACCACCGGAGAAGCCGACATTAACCGAACGCTCAAGAAGGTCGGCACGCATATTTAGCAGTTCGATCTTGCTTTGTGCAAACTCATCAAAATCAAACATATCCAAGGCCGGTTCGCCACGTTCTTCACGAATCGCATTGACCGCAGTCTGCATAAACAGTTTGTTGCTCACACCTGGAATCTCAACCGGATATTGAAATGCCAAGAACAGACCTTTACGGGCACGATCCTCAGGATCCATATCCAGCAGATCTTCACCATCAAAGGTGACAGTTCCCTCGGTTACTTCATAGTCATCTCGTCCAGACAAAACATTCGCCAAGGTACTTTTACCCGCTCCGTTTGGTCCCATAATGGCGTGAACTTCGCCAGGATTGACTTCGATATTCAATCCTTTGAGGATCTGTTTATCATCAATTTCTGCTTGTAGATTATCGACTTTAAGTAACATGGTTTTCTTTCACTAATAAGGTTGCAATATTTAATTTGGACTCTGGTTGATTCGGTTTTAACCTACCGAACCTTCCAGACTGATGGCTAACAGCTCTTCGGCTTCTTGAGCAAATTCAAGAGGCAGCTCACTGAACACCTCTTTACAGAAACCATTTACAATCATTGAAATGGCGTCCTGCTCACTGATTCCGCGTTGCTGACAGTAGAACAACTGATCTTCACCGATACGGGAAGTGGTCGCCTCATGCTCAACTTGAGCAGTTGGATTCTCCACTTCGATATATGGGAATGTATGGGCTCCGCACTGATCGCCAATCAACATGGAGTCACACTGGGTAAAGTTTCGTGCACCTTCGGCGGTTGGCAGGATTTTTACCAGACCGCGATAGGTGTTATCACTTTTACCTGCCGAAAGACCTTTGGAGATAATGGTACTGCGCGTGTTTTTACCGATATGAATCATTTTGGTACCCGTATCGGCCTGCTGACGACGATTAGTCAAAGCAACCGAATAGAATTCACCAATCGAGTTATCACCCTTTAACACACAACTTGGGTATTTCCAGGTGATCGCTGATCCGGTTTCGGCCTGAGTCCATGACAATTTCGAATTACGCCCTTCGCAGACACCACGTTTGGTAACGAAGTTTAAGATACCGCCTTCACAGTCATCATCACCCGGGTACCAGTTTTGTACGGTTGAGTATTTTACCTCGGCATCATCCAAAACGATGACCTCAACTACCGCTGCATGCAACTGGTAACTGTCACGAACCGGTGCAGAACAGCCTTCGATATAACTGACATAGCTGTTTTTATCGGCAATCAGAATGGTACGCTCGAACTGGCCGGTCTTCGCTTCATTAATACGGAAGTAAGTAGATAGGTCAATCGGGCAACGCACGCCTTCGGGGATATAAACAAAGGTACCGTCCGATGCCACTGCCGAGTTCAATGCGGCAAAGTAGTTGTCATGGTAAGGCACAACAGTACCCAGATATTTTTGCACCAATTCAGGATAATCCTGAACGGCTTCCGAGAACGAACAGAAAATAATACCTAGCTTAGACAGGTCTTCACGTTTAGTGGTTGAGATAGAAACCGAGTCAAAGATGGCATCGACCGCGATATTCGCTTCATCTCCTGCAATCGGTACCCCCAGACTGGCAAAAGCCTTGGCTACTTCTGGATCGATTTGCTCTTCAACACCTGAGTCTGTTTCACAACTTCCGGCGCAAGAACCGCACTCAGGTGCGGAATAATAACTATAGTCCTGATAGTCCAGAGGCGTATATTCGGCTTTGGCCCAATGGGGCTCTTCCATGGTCTGCCAATGCTTGAATGCTTTTAAACGAAACTCAAGCATCCATTCAGGTTCGTTCTTTTTCGCCGAAATGGCGCGCACGACATCCTCGTTCAATCCACGTTCAAATGTCTCAACCGAGGTAGTGGTAACAAAACCTTCTTTATAGTGTTTGTTTTTCGCCAGAAGGCTGTCAATTTCTTCGTATTGACTTGTCTGCATCGCGCCTTCAGGAACCAATTCTGTAATTTTTGCTGCTTCAGCCATCTTGATAAAATTGCCTAATATTAATATCTGAGTATTTTAGTTGGTTATTCAAAAAAAGTCCATGCGGATCACATAAAAATCCTAATGCCGACCACGACAAAAAATTACATTAAGTAGAATTATCACCTCAATAACGCGCGGCCTTAATCAATTGCTCGAACCACTCATCATTAAGCTCAAACCCATAGATTTTTAGATAATTCTCTGGTTCCGTTTGATCCGCCGCAAAACTATCCAAGCGACAAGCACTGCCTTCTAAACGTACACGATTGGCGTACTCCAAAGTATTAAGATTCGCAGTGACACGCAATATCGGCATGGTCAAACTATGGCGTGAATTATCCAAAGCCATCAGCAAGTGGTCGAACACCATCTGAGAAACATCAAACCGCAAACACTGCAGTTGCTGCCCAACCCAAGGGTGGCTTAACTGCTTTTGAGCGTTTTGCTTTTTACTAAAAGTCGTCAAGATATCCTGCGGCCACTGCTGGTTCATCACCCTAACAATCGGTAGAGCATTCAGGCCATGTTTTTTTAGCCATGAGCTCCACTCTGCCTGCAATGTCAGATCGCTTTGTTCTGTGAAGTTGAAGACGATACTATCGGCTCCCTGCAGCTGGGCAAGCAGCAAGCTTTCCAAACCTGGCAACCAGCATAACGCCTGCGGCGAGCTGCGCACATCGATCACACAGGCATGGTGCACATCGTCCTGTACAACAGGGAAATCGACGATACCATTGTCAACAAAAGACCAGCTATAAAGCCCCGGCTTATCTACTGATTCCGCGAGCTGCAAAGAAGCCGTTGGCATATCGACAAACTGTAGCTGCCAGGTCGATAATAACCTCGATATTCCGCAACCGGGCAAACCGGTCAATACCACTTTTAAATTACCTGCGTTTTGCATAGCTTTCTTTCAGACTCTACTTCTAGGCCATCCTGCAATTTCTATGGCTGCAAACACTTGAACACTTCATGCGCCAAGCTGTGATAAAGCTTCTCATAGCCAACAAACCCCTTATCACTGCTCTGTCGTGAAGTCGACTGCCCCGCTGATCCGACACCTAAAGGATCGGCAACGCCGATTTTGACATCGGTACCACGAGTGACCGCTTGAATACGTCTTTCGGGAAACTGTGGCTCTTTAAAGACACATACCACCTCTTTGGCAAGCACCTTATTGCGCAATTCATAAACACGACGAATACTTGGCGCAATGCTTGGGTTTAACTGGATCGAACCGACCGCATTTAAACCATAATGCTTTTCAAAATATTGAAACGCATCATGCAGAACCAGATAAGGCCGTGACTTAACCGCCGACAACATTTCCTGAACCTGTTTATCCAAGGCTTGCAAAGCTTGCACAAACTTGGCTTCACGAGTGGCAATCTGTTGTTTTTTGTATGGCGCCAACCGCTGCAGTTCCCGACTGACAACCTTGACCAATTGCACCGCATTATCAAGCTCCAGCCAAAGATGACCGTCGACTACCAAATCCTTGTGCTCCGCATGACTACCTTGGCCATGCTCATGATCGTGCCCTGCCTGCCAGGCGCCGCCCTCTCGAACCGGCAGACGCTTAATGTCCTTCAAGTTGGCAAACTGGACAACAGGCGCATAAATACTGAATAAAGATTTATTTAACCAAGCATCGATACCGGCACCGTTCATCACCACCAATTCAGATTGATGCAATGCTTTGAGGTGAGAAGGTTTGAGCTGAAAACCGTGCGGGCTGCTACTGGCATTGAGCAATAACTGCAAACTGTCGTTTTCATCCAACAAAGGTTCAATCAAACCTGCCAAAGGCGCAATACTTACCGTGACGATAACGCCTTTCTTGGTTGGCGATTGTGCATAAGCGCTCTGGCTTACCGCCAAGGCCAACATTGCCCATAGAAAAACTCTAGCGAATTTGCTCGCTTTTGATGCGAAGCGGTAATTAAATTTTAGTAAATTTGTTATTATCATCTTTATTTCATGTTCCACTAAGGCTTAGCGTGCAAAACCACAGCTCAATGACTCCTGTCGATAACCTATCCACAGCAGATTCAATCCTGATTGAAGCGCAAAACATTAACCACCGTTTTGCCGACAATCTGGTACTGCAAAACATCTCTTTGCAGATCCTACCCAAACAGATTGTCACCCTAATCGGCCCAAACGGTGCCGGTAAATCAACACTGTTAAAGATTCTACTCGGCTTGATCAAGCCTAGCGAAGGCAAGATTCGCCGTGCTGAAAATCTTCGCATCGGTTTTATGCCGCAAAAAATCCAGGTCGATCCGACTCTACCAATGAGTGTTAAACGCTTTTTGCAACTTGGTTTAAACCGTCATCACCCAACCAATCACAAAGCCGCATTGGCAAAAGGCAGAAAACCTTTATTCAAACGCTTAGTTGAGCGCCTGTTTTTCAGGGCTCGCTATGATAACACATTGATTAATAAAACCATTGAAGAACTGGATATTGGCCATCTGCTAAACCAACCGATCCAAAAAGTGTCCGGCGGGGAAATGCAACGTATTTTGTTGGCGCGCGCGCTAATCAGACAACCGGACCTATTGGTATTGGATGAACCGGTTCAAGGGGTTGATTTGCAGGGGCAGACCGAAATCTATCAATACATCAATAAAATTCGTCATGAATATGGCTGCGGCATCTTGATGGTCAGCCACGATTTGCATATCGTCATGAGCCATACCGACCAAGTCTTGTGCTTAAACCAGCATCTCTGCTGTACCGGCCACCCGCAAAGCGTCAGCCAAAGCCCTGAGTTCCAGGCGTTATTCGGCGAAATGGCCGATGAAATCGCCATCTACGAACACCATCACGACCACTCTCAATGCCAGCACACTCATGGTGAACATCATCAAGAAAGCGCCAATGAAGAAAAACTGACCCTCAATAACCACAAGGAGGTTAAATAATGTTATTTGATCTTCCACAATTTATTTGGCTGGCACTGTTAGGCGGTCTCGGCTTAGCTTTAATTTCGGCACCTTTGGGCGTTTTTATGGTGTGGCAACGTCAATCCTACTTCGGTGCGACTCTGGCGCATTCCGCACTGCTGGGCATTAGCCTTGGCCTGTTTTTCAGCATCGATTTAACCCTAAGTGTGATTATCACCTCAATACTGGTGGCCACGCTGATTTTTGCTCTAGGCCAATATCGCCAGCTTTCCACCGACACGCTACTGGGAATTATGGCACACAGCAGCTTGGCGCTAGGCTTGGTGTTTATCAGCCTGCAAAGTAGTGTGCAAATTGATTTAATGAGTTACCTGTTCGGCGACATCCTGGCGGTGACACCACTGGATTTATGGTTGATTCTGCTCACCAGTGTATTGATTCTGTTTTTCCATATCCGCCATTGGGACAATCTATTAAACATTACTCTTAACCCGGAATTGGCCAGAGCTGAAGGTATCAAGGTCAAGCGGGTACAATTCGAATTCGCACTGTTGCTCGCGTTTATGATTGCCCTTTCAATGAAAATTGTCGGCGTCCTGCTGGTAACGTCTTTATTGATTATTCCTGCCGCGGCGGCAAGAAAACTGGCGCAATCACCGGAAACCATGCTGTTTACCAGCATGCTGTTCGGTAGCTTGTCGATTCTTGCAGGCTTGGCTTTATCTTTTCAATTTGACCTCCCCACCGGTCCGGCGATCGTGCTGATGGCAACACTCATCTTTCTTGCTCTGCAATTAAAACCTAACACAGAAAAATAGTGCTGAGCGGTTTATAGACTGAATGCCTAATATGGAAACAAAAAAGCCTTAGGCCATTTAACCTAAGGCTTTTTTGATGATCTGGGCAAAGAAACCTGAAGCGATCAAGCCGCCCTTTCAAGGGTGATAAAATCGAAGGCATATTGATGACGTGCATCAATTGGATGATGCTCTCTGGAAACTTCGAACCACTCCCCCTCTTGCTGCCAATCCGGGAAAAAGGTATCACCGTCAATATCAGCGTCAATCAAGGTCAGGTATAGGCGTTCAGCCTGCTCCATCATTTGAGAATATAATTGACCGCCCCCCATAATAACCACTTCATCCGGATTGTCGGCCTTAACAGCTTGTAACGCCTTTTCTACCGAATCGAAGACCGGTACGGAATAATTCAGGTCGGTCTGTCTGGAAATCACATAATTGGGTCTTCCCGGCAGTGGACGACAGCCCAGAGATTCAAAGGTTTTTCGTCCCATAATCACTGGCTTGCCTAAGGTGTTTTTCTTAAAAAACTGCAAATCATCAGGCAGATGCCAAGGCATATCGTTATCTTTGCCGATGACACGATTGGTCGTCATCGCAGCAATCATTGATATTCTCATTTGACTTTCATTCATACCGACACCTGCGCTTTGATATGCGGGTGTGATTCATAGTCCACTATTTCAAAATCTTCAAACTTATAATCAAAAATCGATTCCGGCTTGCGCTTAATGACCAACTTCGGCAAAGGATAAGGCTCGCGGCTGATCTGCTCTTTGGCCTGCTCGATAGTATTGTTATACAGATGCACATCACCGCCGGTCCAGACAAACTCGCCCACTTCATAGCCGGTTTGCTGAGCAATCATGTGCAATAGCAATGCATAGCTGGCAATATTGAACGGCACCCCTAGAAAAGTATCGGCGCTACGCTGGTATAGCTGACAAGAAACACGATTATTGGCCACATAGAACTGGAAAAACGCATGACAGGTCGCTAACGCCATCTGCCCATTTTCAACATTCTGTTGCGGACTGATCGACTCATCCGGCAGGTCAGACGGGTTCCATGCGGTGACGATCATGCGACGACTGTTCGGGTTGTTCTTCAGAGTTTCGACCACTTCGGCAATCTGATTGATGGTACTACCGTCCGGGTTCTGCCAAGCGACCCATTGCTTACCGTATAGAGGCCCTAAATCACCGGACTCGGTCGCCCATTCATCCCAGATACGCACGCCATTGTCTTTTAGGTATTTGATATTGGTATCACCACTCAAAAACCACAATAGCTCATGCACAATAGAGCGGATATGCAATTTTTTGGTGGTGACTAACGGAAAACCTTGTTGCAAGTCAAAACGCATCTGGTAACCAAATACTGAACGGGTACCGGTACCGGTTCTATCACCTTTATCGGTACCATTCTGCAAAATATGCTGCAAAAGATCTAGATACTGTCTCATATGCTGTTTTGTCTCATGTTAATTTTAAAATCGATCTTGTTTTGCCTAGGCGCCATAGCGCTGATAGTTCAAGGTTTAACGGCACTGCATTTTTTGCCGTACCACCATAAAAGCACACCGGCAATTATCATCGGCATTGAGAGAATCTGCCCCATAGTCAGCCAATTCCAAGCCAGATAACCTAGCTGCGGATCAGGCACCCGCCAGAACTCTACGATAAATCGGAAGACGCCATAGCCGATTAAAAATAGCGCCGCCACAGCACCCGGCGTTCTTGGCTTGGCACTGAACCACGCCAATACAAGCAGTAATACCATTCCTTCCAAAAAAGCTTCCAATAACTGCGTTGGATATTTCTGCACTGTTTGCATTAACAGCGGATCGTATACCCACATACCTAAAGGCGAATCGGTCAGCTTGCCCCACAATTCCCCATTAATGAAATTACCAATACGACCGGTCAACAAACCTAGCGGCACAATCGGCGCGACAAAGTCGGCTACTGATAACAGGCTTTGCTGGGTTTTACGTGCAAATAGCCACATTGCCAAGGACACGCCAAGCAGTCCGCCATGGAAGGAC
Organism: Thiomicrorhabdus sediminis; assembly: GCF_005885815.1. Lineage (NCBI taxonomy): Bacteria > Pseudomonadati > Pseudomonadota > Gammaproteobacteria > Thiotrichales > Piscirickettsiaceae > Thiomicrorhabdus > Thiomicrorhabdus sediminis. The sequence goes on from NZ_CP040602.1 coordinate 1,815,791, forward strand.
ATGCCACCCTGCCAAACTTTGAATACATCCAACGGATTCTGTAGGTAGTGTGCAAAATCATAGAACAGGATATAACCGATACGGCCACCGAGAATGACTCCCATTGCCACATAAAACAACAGGTCACCAACCATTTCGCTATTCCAAGGCTGACGCGTGCGGGCACGTAATAAGGCATACCCCCAACCACCGACAAAAGCGATCAGGTACATTAAGCCGTACCAATGAATTTGAAAAAAACCGAGATCGAGAGCAACTGGATCAAGTTGCGGATATGTCCACATAGATTGAATTCTTTATGTTTTGTTTTTTATATTTTTCTGAATTATTTCAGCTTGAATTGGCATTATAGGACAGCACCCAACAAACTTAAACAAAACACGCCAAGAAATCATTGATAACTAAATAAAGGGCAATAAAAAAGCGGCAACAAATCGCTTTGAAGCCGCTTTTTACCAGTTTTAACAAAAACGAATTAAATCTTAAACTGGTGTACCAGCTGCTCTAAGCGGTCAGCCAGCAACTGCAAGTCATGACCTGCCGACTCGGTGCTTTGCGCACCTTCAGCGGCCTTTTCAGAAACATCGAAGATTTGCGAGATATTCTGATTGATTTGCTGTGCCAACTCACTCTGAGTATGCGCCGCAGAAGCCATTTGTCCGCTCATATTGTTGATGTCTTCCATTAAGATCACCACAGGCTGCAAGGTCTCTTTGGTTTTGGCAATCGCCTCACAACTTGCCTTGGTAGCGTCTTGTCCCGACTCGACGACTTTTACCGTAGACATGGTCGCCTGACGGATTTTGTCGATAATCTTTTCAATTTCCAAGGTCGATTCCTGAGTACGCTGTGCCAGCCCCCGCACCTCGTCTGCCACCACAGCAAACCCACGTCCATGCTCACCAGCACGCGCCGCTTCAATCGCTGCGTTAAGCGATAGTAAATTGGTCTGCTCGGCGATTTCACGGATAACATTGACCACGGTACCGATTGACTCACTGTCTTCGCGCAGATTATTGACCGATAGAGTCATCTGCTTCATACCTTCTGACAAGCGATTGATCTGCTCAGCGGTACCCAACACCATGTCACCACCTTCCTTAACACGAATCACCGCTTGCTCGGTCGCCTTGGATGTGTTGTGCGAATGGTCTTCAACACTCTTAGATTTCTGTGTCATATCAATCATTGAATTTGACAGGCCTCCGCTTGCCGCCAACTGCTGTTCGGCGCCTTCTTTAGCTTGCTGAGTAATACTCAATAGGCTTTTTGAAGAAACTTCCAGTTGTTCGATGGTTGAAGACACCTGCGAGAGCATGACATGAATCTTTTCAACGAATTTATTGAAGTGCTCTGCCATCTGACCGATTTCATCGCGACTCTTCACCGGTAGGCGACGTGTCAAGTCGCCTTCACCTTCGGAGATGTCTTTCATCGCTTCGGAGATCTCATTGATTGGCTCAGCTACCGATTTGGTCACACGAGATGAGACGAACATCCCCATTAACTGTCCGGCAATAGAAATCGTCAGCAGGATGATAATGCTGTTCAAGCTCAAATCAAGCACACCGTCACTGACCTCTTCCACGGTGCTGACCGCATAATCGGAAATTGAAATCAGCTCACTATCCAGCTGTTCAAATAATGGCAGAATCTCTGTTTTCATCAACCAGACATCCATACGCCATTTGTCACCACCATGAATCCCTTTAACCACCATATAGTGTTCACGGTATTGCTGATAGATGGTCTGCAGAACCTCAATACCATCTTCTTCTTCAATCGTCAGCTCCACAGAGTCCTGATTGGCAACTTTATTCATCAGTGTTTCAAATCTATCCAGATAAGCATCGGTCGCTTCTGCCATCGACTTATTTCTAAAGCCGATGTAACCTCGCAAACTACTGGTCACGTTAAGCCAAGTCTTTTGCATTTCCAATAAATCGGACAACAAAGCCTTACGTTCATAATCCAATTCATTCAACTCGGAATCCAACATGGTACGCAGGATCTGCTGAGTTCGCTGGGCAAGTCCCAATACATTCATATTCATATAATTGAATGCCGGAAACTTTTTCGAACGGTCGTTTTGGAAAACCTTGATCTCTTCAATCAATGGCGGCAATTTTTTAATACGCTGTTGCAAGTTCTGATAACTTTCAAGCAAAGTCTGGCTTTCGTCACCGTAACCTTTTAACGACTCGATTGATGTGGCTATACGCTGCTCAACTTCGGCAATCCCATTATTGTAGTGCTCAAGGATTTGCGGATCATTCGTCAATACATACATACTCAAGGCATTCATGCTTTTTTCTAGCAGGAACGCGGATTCATTGGCATTCAGAGCGATTGGCTGATGTTTCTCAACCACATCGGACATATTGCTGCGCACGAAACTTAGATTGACTGCCGCTTGGATGGTAATAATTGCCAGTACAGCCCAAATCACACCAAAACCGAAACGCATTTTTTGTCTAATTGTGAGTTTTGTTAACCAGTTTTTCATATATCTTCTGCTATTAAATTGACACCTAACCAAGCCTAGCAAACTAAATGCCAGTTGTATTTTTTACTTATTTTAAAGCTAGCTTGAACATCGTTGAAACGACCTGAAAACTAGGCGCGATAAGTTACGTACAAAACTCAAGAAATCTTTTTATATTGCGGCCATTTTGGACTTAACGTTGCGGATAATTACCACGAGCGATTAATCCGCCATCTACCGTGAGAATGGAACCGGTCATCCAGCCACTTGCATCGGATAACAGGTAAGCGGTGGCCTCGCCCATCTCATCGGTTTTACCATAACGGCCTAACGGCATTCGCTCGCACCACTTCTGCTGCATTGCAGGCTCATTCAATATGTGCTCGGTTCTTTCCACCGGCACGACACCCGGCGCCAACCCGTTGACACGAATACCATACTGTCCCCATTCAACCGCATGAACCTTGGTAATGGCATCCAAGCCCATCTTCGATGCGGCATAGGCGGAAAACCATTCGCAAGAGGCCTGCCCATGGATACTGCTGTTATTGACAATGGCACCACCTTGCTCAGAATCGATACAGGCCTGTGCAAAAGCCGCACTCAAGCGATACGGCGCCTGCAGGTTGACTGCCAACGTATCATCAAACTGACTGCCGTCAGCATCCTTCAAGGCGGTTGATTTGGTGACGATTCCGGCATTGTTGACCAGGCCGTCCAAGCCGTCAAAAATTTGCCAGGCCTGGTTAAAAAATAACGATAATTGATTTAACTGGCGAAAGTCCGCCTTAAGAATCTGTGCTTCGGCGCCAAGTTCTTGAACCTGTTTCAGCGTTTGATAAACACCGGCTTCATTGCGGTTGTAATGCAATACCAGACGACAACCTTCTCGCGCCAATACTCTTGCCATACCCGCACCGATACCACTGGATGCACCGGTAATTAAAATACGCTTAGTTTTCAGCCCCTGCATGCTTCTCGCCTCCTTGCCTTTAATCAAGCACTAGAATCCAGCTCTAGCTTTGTGAATCAACGCCTAAGATAGCCAATAGCCGTTGTGTTATTTTCTCAGTTGCCTGTTGTGGTGCCTGAGAACGGATCTGCTGTGAGGCTTCGGCACGTTTCTGGCCCTGGCCACACCAAATAGACAAAGCACGAGCTAAAGTTTCCGCACTCAACTCGCTTTGCTGAATCACTTCACCGCCTTGCAATTCGACCAGAGCCTGAGCATTGGCGGTTTGATGATCATCCACGGCATGGGGATAAGGCACCATAATTGCCGGTCTTGCCGCCGCCATCAATTCACTGACAGTCAAGGCTCCAGAGCGCGACAACACCATATCCGACCAAGCATAAGCCATATTCATATTGTCGATAAAGCTCACCACTTCGGCTTTCACATCCGCCGCCGCATAGGCATCTACCGCTTGCTGATAGGTTTTCTCGCCGGTCTGATGCTTGACCACCGGGCGTTGTTCGGGAGCCATTAACGCTAAGGCCTTAGGCAAGGTTTCGTTCAGAGCCAAGGCACCGCGACTGCCGCCTAAAACCAAAAGATGGCATGGCTGGGTGTTTTCCACACAATCAATCTGCTCCAGACCTTGCCTAACCGGGTTTCCCAAGGTGAAAACATTGTCGCCATGCAATGTATTTTGTTTGAATGCGCAAATGATCTCTTTCGCCAAAGGAGCCAATAACTTATTCGTCATGCCAGGAATCGCGTTCTGCTCATGAATGACCAGATCGATCCGCAAAGATTTGGCCGCCAAACCACCCGGCCCACAGACAAAACCACCCATACCTAAAACCAGATCAGGCTTTCTTCGCTGCATAATGGCTCTTGCTTGACGCCAAGCACACCAGACATTAAATGGCGCTTTCAACCATCCAATCAAACCATTGCCGCGTAAACCACGAATGGCGATATTATCAATCTCGATGCCGGCATTTTTTACCCAGGTCTGCTCCATGCCTCCAGCGGTTCCGAGCCAGCTGATTTGCACACCTTTTTCACTCAGGGCTTTTGCCAAAGCAATACCTGGAAACACATGACCACCGGTTCCTCCGGCCATAATCATCACTTTTTTGCTATTTGTCGATTGCACAGAAACTCTCTTGGTTTGTTAAACAATGCTGTCAGCTTCCCGTTACACCATTCTTGGCTCTGGATTTATAATCTTTGGCGCTAAGGCTCTTGCTCCCTCTACGGCGGCGTGGCGGTACGGGAGGGGTTAATTCAAAATCGTCTTTATCCTCCGGTTCATCAAAGTTTGGCGCCTTAGGTTCGGCAGGATAGAAACGGCTTTCATAATCCACACGAAATACCACCGCCAAAGCGGCGCTGAATAGCAACACACTACTTCCGCCATAACTCATAAAAGGCAAGGTCAAGCCTTTGGTAGGAAAGGCTCCGAGGTTAACCCCCATATTGATGGCTGCTTGTAATATCACCCAGATACCAACCCCATAGGCGATCATCGCGCCAAAGAAATGATTTGCCAATTCCGCCTTGCGCCCCACACGAAACAAGCGATAAGTGATCACCAGATATAAAGTGATCAAAAATAACACTCCAAAGAAGCCGAATTCTTCAGCGTAAATTGAAAACAGAAAATCGGTATGGGCATCCGGCAAATAGAGCAGCTTTTGCACACTGGCACCGAGCCCGGCACCGAACCATTCGCCACTGCCGGAGGCGATTAATGCCTGCGTTAGCTGATAGCCTTTACCGAAAGGGTCTTGCCAGGGATCTAAAAAACTGGTGACACGTGCCATGCGGTATTCCGAGGTGACCACAAGAAAAACCAGAATGGCAATAATCGGTACTACCGAAAACGCAAAATAACGCCAAGGCGCTCCGGCTATTAACAGCATCCCGGTAATCATAACGGCAATCACGAAGGTACTACCGTAATCAGGCTCCAACAACAGTAAAAACGCCATTAAGCCAAAGGGCAATGCGAGACGAAATACCGCGCCCATACTCTCTTTCACCGCATCGGCGTGGCGATCAAGATAACCGGCCATAAAAATGACCACCGCCATCTTCATAAACTCGGATGGCTGGAAATTCATTACCACCAGTGGTAGCCAACGCTTTGAACCATTGATTTCACGACCAAAAATCAGCACCGCGACCAACAAAGCGATGGCAAATAAAAACAGTTTGCCGCGATGTTTCTGCCAGGTTGCCAGCGGAATCTGAAATAAACCGTAGGCGATGATTGCCCCCAGCCCCATCGCCATCGCTTGGCGCATAAAGTAATGATTAGGGTGATCGAAACGCTCCTGACTGATGGCAATTGAACTGGAGGCAACCATCGTTAAACCAATCCCTGCCAACACCAAAATACAACCTAGCAACCAAAAATCCATTGGCCAGCTTCGATCTTGCTGTTTAACTTTTTGACAGAACTCTAGCAGCATCAAATCACTCTCAACCTACTTGCATCACTCAACACAACACTGCTTAACAAGGCTTTCAAAAACTTCACCGCGCTGGACATAGTTGCTAAATTGATCAAAGCTGGCACATGCCGGAGAAAACAGGACGCAATCGCCACTGGTAGCAATTTGCTTGGCTCGATTAACCGCTTCATTTAAATCTTCGACCAATAAAACATCGACTTCGCGTTCATTTTGCAGGTCGGTTGCTTGAATCGCATGATAGATATCTTCGCGATCTCTACCAAACAACACCACCGTTTTACAGAACTGCTCAACGGGAATTTTCAAACCGGAAAAATCGGCATCCTTGCCCACTCCTCCGGCAATCAGCACCAACTCTCCTGAGCACGCAGCCCCCAAGCTTTCAATCGCGGTGATGGTCGCGCCGACATTGGTCCCTTTGGAATCGTTGACCCACGATATCTGGTTATGGTTAGCGATCAATTGCGTGCGGTGCGGCAAGCCGTTAAAACGTTTCAAGACCTCAATAAAATGAGTATTTTCCACTTGGAACGGTCGACAAAGAGCCAGCATTGCCAAAGCATTCAACTGATGGTGACCGCCCTGCAACAGCATATCCTCTATGGCGACTTGCGCGGTCTGGCCATGCCCCAGATAAAGCTTGCCATCCAGTTCGACGATACCGTAATCCATATCGGTTAGCTCGTTCACCTGCTTTAAGCCAAAATGCAGTAACTGGCCGTGATGAACCATTGCGAATTCACTAAAACCAAATGGAATCACGGCAAACTCGGTATCGGCAAACACCTTGGTTTTGGCCTGAATATAATCCTCAATACCGTTATAGCGATCCATATGGTCTTCGCTGATATTCAACACAGTGGAAGATTCGGTCTGTAACGAATAGGTCGTTTCGAGTTGAAAACTGGATAGCTCCAGCACATAAACATCGTATTCGTTATCATCAATCAAGAGGTCAAGCGCCGGCTCACCAATATTGCCGCCGACACCGACCTGATAACCGGCCTGCTGCAAAGCCATACCGGTCAAAGTGGTGACCGTACTTTTACCGTTGGAACCGGTAATGGCGATAACCGGAGCGCCGACCGCGCGGGCAAAGAGTTCAATATCGCCGATGACCTGTTTACCGGAACGACGGAGTGCCTCAACCCAAGGTTCGGCTTTAGAGATACCGGGACTAAGCACCACCGTATCAAAGCGAGGCAACCAACCACTGGGCAACTCTTGCAAAGCGAATTCCACTTCGCTAAATTCTTGTTGTAATGAACTGATATCAAAATCAGCACGGGTATCAAATGCTAGGCAGTTTTCGCCTTGGCTGTGGAAGTAGCGCAATACAGACTGTCCTGTAACGCCTAAACCAGCAACTAAATACATCTATGTCACTCTCTTTAGCACAACTCTGTGCAACGCAAACCGGCTTGTTAACGAATCTTCAAGCTGGCTAAACCGATCAATACCAAAATAATGGTGATAATCCAAAAACGAACAATTACCTGAGATTCATGCCAACCTTTTTGCTCATAATGATGATGCAAAGGCGCCATTAAGAAAATACGTTTTCCACGTAATTTGAAAGAACCTACCTGGAGGATGACCGATAAGGTCTCGGCAACAAAAATACCGCCCATAATAAACAGTACCAACTCTTGTTTAACCGCTACCGCCATACCACCTAAGGCAGCACCGATCGCCAAGGACCCGACATCGCCCATAAACACCTGCGCTGGATGAGCGTTGAACCAGAGAAACCCTAAGCCGGCACCAACCAACGCCGCTGACAGGATTGTCATCTCACCGACACCGGGAATATATGGAATATTTAAATAGTCGGCAAAATAGACATGGCCGGATACATAGGCAAACACACCCAATGCGGCAGAAATCATGACCGTCGGCATAATGGCCAAGCCATCCAAACCATCGGTCAGATTGACGGCGTTTGAAGTCCCGACAATGACAAAATAACTCAATACCACGGTCCAAGCGCCAAGGTGAATGACCGTATCTTTCATATACGGAATCAGCAGTTCGGTTTCAGCAGGAACCGTTGCCATCGCAAATAAAGCATAGGCGGTGGCGAAACCGATAATGGATTGCCATAGATACTTGGTACGTGCTCTCATGCCATTCGGATCTTTGTAGACCACTTTTTTATAATCATCGACAAAACCGACCACCCCAAAACCGAGCATCGACAAGGTGACAGTCAATAGATAATGATTACTTAAATCCCCCCAAAGCAATACCGCCATGGCAACCGAGAACAAAATCATGGTACCGCCCATTGTCGGGGTGCCGGCTTTGATCAGATGGGTTTGCGGGCCATCACTGCGAATCGCCTGACCGACTTTTAGACGAGTTAACCAACGAATCATCGCCGGACCAATAACGAATGATAAAACCAACGCAGTCAATACGCTCATAATGGCTCTCATGGTGATATAACTGAAAACCGCAAATCCCGAAATATATTGCTGAAGATATTCGGTTAAATAAATGAGCATATGAAATGTGTCCTATCAATATAAAGTATAGAGCCCGTAAAATATTACGCTCTAAAGTTATTCAAAGAGTTTACTAAGTAAACGCAGATTATCAAAAATTTTCTTATTATTTTATCAAGCGAGCCTTCAAGGCTTGCCCAACTGCTCGCATCAGTAACGATGATGTAACGGTTGCCGTGTTACCTACAGCACACCTCAATTCTGTAACACCGCTTGACTGACCTGTTCCATTCGAGCGCTACGCGAGCCTTTCACCAAGACATTAAGCTTGTTATTTTGCTCAGCGGCTTGCCTTATCTTCGCTGCCAATACAACAGCCATCGCCTGATGATCGTCAAAAAACATCGCCTCACCCTGAAAAGCCCCGGTCATCACCCTGGCTTTTTCACCCAATACATATAAGGTGCTCACACCTTGCCGATAAGCAAACTGTGCCACCTCTATATGAGCCGAATCGCTCTGCTCACCAATTTCGGCCATGGCTCCAAGACAAAGTACCGACTCGCCCTGCAAACTAGTCAAGGCTTTGATGCCTGCCTTAACCGATTCTGGATTGGCGTTATAGCTGTCATCCAATAACCAGCCGCTCGCAATCCGGTTCTGCTGCAAACGCCCGCCCACTCCACTAAAGGTTTCTAAAGCCGGTTTGATTTGAGCCCAGTTCAACCCAGCCGCTAGCGCTACTGCACAGCAGGCAGCCGCATTCATGGCATTATGCTCACCCAAAACCGGCATAATCACCTGGTGGTTTTGTCTTTGCCCTTGTTCTTCAAATTGCAGAACCAGCTCTAAACCAAGTTTTGTATCGGATCGAGTCTGACAATTGATCAAACGAATATCTGCTCGCTCATTGCTACCAAAAGTCAAATTATGAGCAATGCCGCTGTTGCGGATTTTATTCTGCCAATAATCAAAACCTGCCGAATCGGTATTGCTGATGGCAACACCATTATTGGCGCCATTGGCATTCAGACCATCAAAGATTTCACCTTTGGTCTCGATAACCCCTTCAAGACTACCGAAACCCTCCAAGTGTGCGCCGGAAGCATTATTTAACAATGCGATATCAGGCAATGCCAAAGCGGTCAGATAACCGATTTCATGCAAATGATTGGCGCCCATTTCAATGACCGCATAATCATGCTCGGGGCGAATATTCAATAAGGTGCGCGGCACGCCAAAATCATTATTGAGATTGCCTTCGGTCGCTAAAACATTGCCATTGAGAGCAAAAATATCGGCCAATAAGGTTTTTACTGTGGTTTTGCCGTTACTGCCCGTCACCGCAATCAATTTTTTCAACGGCATCTGCTGACGGTGCCAGCGTGCAAACTGCCCCAAAGCAATTCTCGTGTCATCGACCTGCACTCCGGGAACAATCGTCTCGACATCTTCACTGACCAAAATCGCAACCGCACCTTGCTTAATGGCTTCATCGATAAAGGCATGGCCATCAAAATTGGCGCCTTTAATGGCAATGTATAAGGCACCGGCCTGTAGCGTTCGCGTATCGGTACTGACCGAAGTGAACCGTATTTTTTGCTGATCAAATAAAGGGCCGATAAAATCGCCATCGGTGGCTTGCTGCAGTTGCTCCAAATACCAATAAAACTCCGAATCGGTTTTTGCGCTGACAATTTGTTGTTGCATCATCTCTAAGGTCTTCTCAATATGGCTATCTGTATTGTTCATCTGCATCACCTTTTGCTGTGCAGCCACTGCTGCACCGCATCAAAGTCGCTATATGGCTGGCGCTCGCCTTTAATTTCCTGATAATCCTCATGACCTTTGCCGGCAATTACCACCAAATCGTGTTCTGCAGCCAGGCTTAAGACCTGCTGAATCGCCTCGGTTCGATCGACCTGCTGCATCACTGAAGTTTTCTGGGCTGTGTCAAACCCGGTCATAATTTCATCAATAATCCATTGCGGCTCTTCACTGCGCGGATTATCGGAAGTCACCATAACCTTGTCCGCATACTCGGCCGCAACTTCGGCCATCAAAGGTCTTTTACCACGATCTCTATCGCCGCCACAACCAAACACCACCCAAAGCTTAGCCTCTTTTTCTAGGTGATGTCGCGATGCGATCAATACCTGCTGCAATGCATCCGGAGTATGGGCAAAATCCAAAATCACACTTGGCTGCTGACTGACAATCTGCATTCGCCCCATAACCGCTTGCAATTGCCCACAGGAAGCCAACAAATCCGCTAACGCAAAACCTTGCGATAACAAAATCGCCAAGCTGCAACTGACATTCTCGATATTAAAGCGGCCAATCAATGGAATATTAACCGTTAAATTACTATCATCAATCGATTTTCGGGTACTGAAGCGCGCCTGCATACCTTGTTCATTCAAGGCCAACAGCTGATAGCTGCATAAGTGCATATTATCCAACCACAAATCAGGCAAACCACTGATTAAACAGTGCTCGCCATAAGCCCAAACAGACCATTGATCCTGCTGCTCATCTTTTTGCAAATCAAGCAATTCAGTCAACAATTCGCGACCGATTTCGTCTTCGCTGTTAATAATTTTCGCATCACTATGATAGTCGCGAAACAGCTGCATCTTAGTCTGCTGATAGTGCTTCAAGGTTGGGTGAAAATCCATATGATCACGCGTCACCTGAGTTAAGGCCGTAGCACAAAAGTGCACCCCTTGAATACGTCCCAAACAAATCGCATGAGAGGAAACCTCCATCACGCACCATTCAACGCCCAGCGCCACAAACTCGGCCAACAATTGCTGTAATGCGACTGCATTCGGTGTGGTATTACGGGTTTTCTGCAGTGCATGCAGCAGCATTTCGCCATTAAACACACCATTGCCCAGTGTGCCGATAATGGCGACTTTTTGCTGTTGCGCATGCAATAACTGGGCACAATAAAAGGCACAAGAGGTCTTGCCGTTGGTACCGGTAATGCCAATCACTTTTAACGACTGACTTGGGTAACCGTAAAACCACGCCGCTAAATCCCCCTGCATGGTTTGGATATTTTGTAGTGCCAGCACCATAACATCATGATCAATTTGCTCAAGCAGCGCTTTTTCACTGGCTCGCAAAGGTCTATCGGCAATAATGACGGCAGCGCCCTGCTGCAAGACATCAGCCAAAAACCTCAAACCATGTACCTGCTCTCCCTGCAAGGCAATAAACACATCACCCGAGGAAACATCACGTGAATCCTGCGTCATCTGGTTCAGCTTAACTTGCCCAGATAAGCTGCCCGACTTTTGCATGATTTGCAGATTCGCGTGCCGCTCAATAAATGTTAAGAGCTCGTTCAGAGTTCTGTTAGCCATCTAGCTTCCCTCCACCAACTGGTCCGGTGACACATTGCGCAAACGCAAAGCTTCCGACATGACTTCACGGAATGCCGGCGCGGCAACGGAGCCGCCGTAATAAACGCCACGACTTGGTTCATTGATCAACACGATCATTACCATATCCGGATCCGACACCGGCACAATCCCCGCGAACAAGGATAAGTAGGTGTTTTCTTTGTAACCACCACGGCTTTTGGTTTTGTGCACGGTTCCAGTCTTACCCGCGACGCGGTATCCCGGAATTTGTGCTTTTGGTGCGGTACCACCTTGTGCCACAACGGATTCCATCATGGTCAATACCGAATCGGCAATTTCAGACTCAATTACCTGATGACCTTGTGGAGCTTCATTTAATTTAAGGATACTTAAAGGCAACATCTCACCGTGATTGGCAAACAACAGATAAGAGTGTGCTAAATCCAATAGATTGGTGTTAAAACCATAGCCAAACGAAGCGGAAGCTTGATCAATCGGTTGCCATTCCTGTCCGGGTTTTAGGTAACCGTGGTTCTCACCTGGCAAAAACAAACCGCTTTCCTGGCCGATACCAATATCGGCCCAAAACTCTCTTTGCTGTTCCGGTTTCATCATCAAGGCGATTTTGGACACCCCGACATTACTTGATTTTTGAATAATCTCCAAAGGGGTCAACTCACCATGCCTACTGGTATCACTAATACGGTTTCCCTGAATGCGAATCGATCCTGGTGAAGTATCAATTACCGTATTTTCATCAATCACACCTTCATGCAAAGCCTTGGCGATAATAAAGGGTTTCATCGGTGATCCCGGTTCAATCAGATCGGTTATGACACGATTTTTAATTCCCGGACCACGTCTTTGCGCCGAATCGTTGGGATTAAAACTCGGCAAACTGACCATTGACAGGATTTCACCGGTTTTGGCATCGAGAATCACACTGCTGGCAGACAGTGCTTGGTGTTCAATCATCACCTTTTTCAGACTGCGGTAGGTAAAATACTGCAGATTCTGGTCAATACTTAAATTCAATTGATTTCCCGGCTTGGCATCCTTGATGTCTTTGACAAAATCGATGACATGACCAGCGCGGTCTTTTAACACCTGCTTTTTACCCGGCGTACCTTTCAACCAACTGTCATAGGCAAGCTCAATACCTTCAATACCCTTATCGTCGATATTGGTAAAGCCGATCAGGTTCGCACTGCTTTCCCCAGCCGGATAATAACGTCGATACTCACCCTGAGTATAAACCCCGTTCAAGTGTAGACTTTCTATTTTTTCCGCTAAATCCGGTACCAGTCCACGCCTTACATAAAGGAATCGTTTTTTAGATAGACGATATACCTTTTTCATCAAGGCCGTTCTATCCAAGTCTAGGTGTTTCGCCAACTTATCGAAAGTGTAACGATAACGATTCAATAAATTGGTATTCACCCAAACCGAAGGCAGGCTTTTATTGACGTTTATCACATTGCCGTTATGGCTATAATTCAATTCAATCTGCTTGATATAGACACCGGGCAAATCCAATTTGCTCAGCTTATCAATCAAATCACTGTCATTGATCTGGCGAATAAAACTAAGCCGTTTGTAACGGTTTCTTTCCGCCAACTTATTTAACTGGGGATCGGTCAAGTTGATCAGCTTGAGGAATGTTAGATAATCGCTTTCCAGTTGCGTAATGACTTTAGGATCAAGCCAAACAGAAGCCATAGGAGTACTTAAGGCAAGCAGACTGCCGTGGCGGTCATAAATAGCTCCACGTGGAGCGGGAATCGCAATATCACGGATTTGACGTTTTTCGGCCTCTTCCTGCAGAAAATCCGTTTTTACCACCTGAACGTAGTAAGCGCGCACCGCAATACCGATAAAGCCAATCACAATGAGGGCAAAAACAACTAAATCACGCCTAATTTTCGGCATTGCCCGTCTCCGTTAACGGCTCAGCATCCGGTTGGATATAGATATACTGGTAATGGGTTTTATCTAGTGTCATATTCAATTGCTTCGCCTGTTGCTCAACACGCGCAGGCGAGGTTAAATGCTGTTTTTCCAACATTAAGCGCCCCCATTCCTCGCGTGCTTCCAGTGCATGCTGCAAGGTCTGATAATAAGTCGATTCCACACTGCGAATTTCATGCTGGGTTTTGACAATCGCCAACAATGTCACTAAACAGATAAACAGAAGTAGCAAAAGAAAAAACCCACGCCACTTAAACGCTTTTAAGTGAGTGGGTTCTGGGGATGTGTTTTGCATATTAACCTATCGATGCATGCATCAAACCAATGGTTTAGCCTATGGACACCAGGCCAAACCGATCAGTCTGCCTGACGACGTAAGAAAGCTGGAATATCCAGGTAACTTGCGCCTTCGGCACCAGTCGATGCCGCACCGTTGACGACCATTTTTGGTCGAACGACTTCTGGCTCAGGCTGCAACAATTCAGGCTGCTTTTCTTCGGCTTTCGGAGCCGTTTCGGCCTGAACGGTTTCGTTAACGGCCTTAACCGCTTGCATGTTCGGCTTAACCACTTCCGGTTTCGCAGCCACTTCAGCAACCGTAGAAAGACCAGTGGCAACAACGGTAACACGAATCTCATCAGTCATGGTTTCATCAAAAGAAGTACCGATGATGACACGCGCATCTTCCGCAGCAACCGTATCGATCACATCACCGACCTCGTTGAATTCACCGATAGTGAAATCGATACCAGAGGTAATATTAACCAACAAACCACGAGCACCGGATACAGAAATATCTTCCAACAATGGGTTGGCAATCGCCTTTTCAGCGGCTTTGATAGCACGGTCTTCGCCTGTAGCGGTACCGACACCCATCATGGCGACACCACGCTCACCCATTACGGTACGCAAATCTTCAAAGTCGACGTTGATTAGACCCGGCTTGGTAACCAGCTCGGAAATGCCCTGAACCGCACCATGCAATACTTCATTCGCATAATCAAATGCTTTCGCCAGGACGAAATCACGACCTAGCACTTTCAATAACTTGTCATTCGGAACCGTGATCAATGAATCGACATGCTCAGCCAGCTCTTCAATACCCGCTTCCGCAGCTTTCGTACGACGCTCGAAACCAAACGGCTTACTGACCACACCAACTGTCAGAATACCTAGTTCGCGTGCTGCTTGAGCAACAACCGGCGCGGAACCTGTACCGGTTCCGCCCCCCATGCCTGCGGTGATGAAAACCATATCCGCATCTTTGATTTTCTCTTTAACGGTATCAATATCGTCTTTTGCCGCTTGACGCCCGCGTTCTGGATCGGCACCGGCACCAAGACCGTTCGCCCCCAATTGAATACGAGTCTCTACAGAAGAATTTTCTAGTGCCTGCGCATCGGTATTCGCGCAGATAAAATCAACACCCTGTACATTGGAACGCAACATGTAATCCACTGCGTTGCCACCGCCGCCGCCAAGGCCTACAACCTTAATGACAGGCATACCAGGTGTCCGAACTGGTGTGACTTCTTTTCCGACAAAATTCATGACGATATATCCCCTTAAATCAGCATGACTAATTAATAATGTAAATAATGTATTTTGGTTAATTTCAGAGCTTTTCAGCAATCCTCAACACCGAACTTCTCGACCTTGGGTTTTGCTGACACTCTTCCTTGCTCGGAAAAATTGGCTTTCCGACTTTCTTCATCACCGGCTCAACCACTTCGATTTGAATCGGTGAATCTGGAAACAAGTCTTTTATACGTGACTGGTCACGGATAAATACTTTTGCGATTCGATCTTCAAGGGAGTGGAAACTGATCACCGCCAGTCTGCCCTCCGGAGCCAAGACTTCAATCGCTGACTCTAAAACATTTTTTAATACATCCAACTCCCTATTTACGGCAATTCTGATTGCCTGGAATGTTCTGGTCGCAGGATGCTTGTTTTTTTCTGTTTTTGGCGAAACCCGCTTTACCAGTTCGGCCAAATCGGTCGTTGTATGCAACTCGTCTCTGTCGGAAGCCGCTTTAATCTCTCGTGCCAAACGTCCGGAAAAACGTTCTTCACCATAGTTTTGCAGCACCAGTTTAAGTGTTTTTTCATCAACACTTTTTAACCAATCTTTTGCGCTCAATCCCTCATTCGGGTTCATACGCATATCCAAAGGACCTTCGCGCATAAAGCTAAAACCACGTTCCGCTTCATCCAACTGCGGCGAAGACACACCCAAGTCTAATAATAAACCATTTATTTTACCAACCAAACCCCTGCTTTCACAGTACGATTTGATATTTTCGAAACTGCCGTATTGAATTTCGAATCTGGCATCATCAATGGTTTGCTTGGCATATTCGATGGCTTGAGGATCCTGGTCTATCGCAATAAGGCGCCCCCCCTCCCCAAGCTGCTGCAAAATAGCTCTACTATGACCACCTCGACCGAAGGTGCCGTCAATGTAAATACCATTCGGCTGAATATTCAGCGCGTCGACCGACTCTTGTAAAAGAACTGAAAAATGTATTTGTTGTGAGTCCACTGTATTTCCTTTGTAGCTCCCGGTATTTCGCGAGGACAACAATTTGGGTTACAAACTTAGGCTCGCCAGAGATTCTGAAATCTCATTCGACATAGCGGTATCGAGCATTTCAGGACGACTTGCATCCCAAGCCTCTTGCGACCACAACTCAAACTTATTGCCTTGCCCCAATAAAATTGCCGGCTTACCGATATTGGCATGCTCACGCAAAAGGCTTGGCAACAGAACACGCCCTTGAGAATCAATTTCCATCTCTGAGGCATGTCCAAGCAATAAACGCTGATACAATCTAGCTTGTGGATCAACGTTTGGTAATGACATTAACTTACGCTCGATAACTTCCCATTCATCGAGTGTATATATAAGTAGGCAAGGGCTATGCAAATCAATGGTAGCAACCAACTGATTGTCGCTTGCGTCCGCAATCGACTCTCGATACTTCTTCGGAATCGCCATGCGACCCTTGGTATCGATATTAACCGAATTGATTCCTCTGAAAAAAAGCATTTTTACCACTTTTCACCACTTTCCCCCACTTGACGCCACTATATTGATATTTAACGCCACTGTCAACACCGTCAAACATGGATTTTCATTAACTGACAACAACTTAGCGAAACTTACACAATAAAAACGTGCTTACTGCTATTTTCAAATAGCATTATTTTTCAATACCTTACAAAACACTCCATTTACCATTTCTAACTATTGGCCGGTAAAAAAAGTAAATAAAACCCGCCACCAGCGACCTTTTCCGCCTCTCGCACGCCTACAATATATTGACAAATACAGCCTGCAAAACACTATAAATAGTGGTCTATTTTTTATTTAAAAAAAAGGTGGCGAATTTTTCCTAAAAATTAAAAAAAATTAAAAAAAGTGGTTTTTTTGCCCTGCTTTTGATTTTTCGGGCAAAAATTACAACCTGCCAACAGGACAACGGAATTGAACTCACAGAAACCATGCGCACAAGTGAAATACTCAATAACGCACACTGGATAACCAAAAAAACTACGAAAACAGGCAAAAAAACCAGAACGGATCGACAACAAACGATAATCGCCAGAAAGAATTGCTTTAACAGCCGACAAACTCAACCACTCGGAGCAAAAAGATCAAGCGGGAGCAAGAAAACGGACTAAAAACGAATACAAAGAAAAAAGGGGAAAAAGAAAAAGTGGGTCTATAAGCCGGGTTCTGTACTCTCGCGAGCGACAACCATTCATCTGGTAAAGACATCACTGCCTTACTCAAGCAACCTACCCGAAAACTCCTGCGAGCAGCAGGTTGAATAACAAAGTTATCTGCGTTTTCCTATTTGGTCTTGCACCGGATGGGGTTTTCACTGCCACTTTTGTTACCAAAAGCGCGGTGCGCTCTTACCGCACCATTTCAACCTTACCTGTGCCACAAGGGCCATCGGCGGTATATTTTCTGCTGCACTGTCCGTCGGCTCTCACCGCCCAGCAGTTAGCTGGCATCCTGCTCTATGGTGCCCGGACTTTCCTCCAAAGTAATCCTTTCGCGGTTGTCCGACCCACTTTAGGGCGCCTATCCTAACCTATTTACCCATAAAAGGCGATAATAAAACGTCTAATACAAAACAATATTATCGGCGATAAAACTCAGCCAATTCTCTGGCTAAGCGATTACGTAACCGATAAGGCCCTTGCTCATTAATCATAATGACAAAGGGTAACGATGTATTTTTATATTGATAAAACCCTGCCAAGGTACTCACGCCGATAAGTGAACCCGATTTGGCCACCACATGATTTTCGACCTGCGGCAATAAATACCGCCAGGGTTTAAAGGCCTGCAGCACTTCAAGCAACTGATCCGGCGACAAGCGGTTTTGCCGTGAAAGACCCGCACCGTCCTCAACCAGAAAATCCTGCCAACCGAACAGCTGCTGTAAAGCCTGTTGATACAATTTAGCCACCTTTTTGGGATTGGCCGGTGCGCCGAATTGATCCGCGGCCAGATTAAGCGCCAGTTGATTGGCAATAAAGTTGGTCGAATACTTCATCATCGGTTCAATGACATCCGCCAGAGTACGACTGTTGTCATGGCTATAAAGAGGCTGAAAAGTATTATCAACAACACCATTTGCTACAGTTTGGCCAACCGTTAGCGACTCTTGCTGTAAAAACGCGGCTAGTAATTCGGCGAAATGACGTTGATTAACCGATAAATCCTGACCCAGGTTGATACGCAAAGCTTTTGATGATTTGAGCTTATGCGTCAAGGCAAACTGCTGTGCGGTTTGAGTTATCGGCGTCTGTGCTTCGGCACTGATGATTTCTATACTTCCTTGGCGGCTGACGCGTTTGACATTGATGGTATTGAAGTTTGCTGCGATCGCAGAAGGAATTGCATCATACGGATTATCCGACCATAAGGTACCCGGCATAATTAAATCGGACTGATAAAAACTGTCATCCAAATAAATCGCATCAATATGACTTATCTGCAACTGCATCAAATTCTGCTTTAACTGCTGGGCTATCAGAGCCAACTCTTCTGAAACCAAAAACGGGTCGCCAAAACCTTTTACCAATAAGATGTTCTGCGTGGCAGTGCGTTTAATATAAAACTCGGTCTTGAAACGGTATGCATCTCCCCAGTGTCGCAGTGCCAGCAAGGCAGTTATCAATTTGGTGGTCGAGGCCGGCACAAATGCCTGACCGGCGTTAAAGCGTTTAATTCCTTGAGGCGTGTCAATCACAAAACCGGCTTCGGCAAAACTCTGAAAATGCTGCCAAGCGGGCTGCTGAGCCAAACGCCCTAACACGCTCTGCACGTTTTGCTCAGCATTTGCCTTCTCGTTTTGCTGTGCCGCTGTATTGACAGGCGCATTTTGTGCGCCGCTAGCCGGAGCAATAGAAGCCGCAAAAAACAGCGCCGCCATTAACAAAAATTTTCTTAACAAATGCATTCCTCAACAAGGTATCACTGCCCTAAAAATCAGCCTCAACACCTCTTTTCAACATAAATCTTAGAGAGTATAAATCATCGGAGTTTTCGTTTAAGATAGCCGATAAAATAAATGCGCCGAGCCTACACGGGGTAATCGCCGACGATATTGAGCATGATAAATCAGCCCGCTTAATAAAAAAACCGTGATCATGGCAAAGTTTTAGCGCCCCCTATAATAAAAGTAACCCTTATGCCTGAAAACCAATCCGCGCCAGCAGTACAAAACCTTAATAAAATCAATATCGCCTTATTCAAAAGCCTGTTTTACGGAACCATCTGGGCTTTTGCTTTTGCTTGGTTATTGCCTGAAGACACCCTGGATGGCGTACAATATTTACTGTTTGTCAGTTCTCTGCCCGCAACCTTTATTTGGCAAATCTCCGTTGAGCAACCTCTATGGTTGATTGCAGTCGCCCTTGTCAATCTACTGGTATTGCTTATCCCTTATTTTTATTATCTTAAGACCGGCCTGCAGCTTTGGTGGCTCTATTGGAGTCTATCGCTATACGGTTTTATGAATGCAGCCATGGCATTTATTCTAAGCATCAATTTACTTGGCCCGCTGGCAAACTAAGGTAATGCGTTCTATGTCCTCTGCCGAAAATACAACGCTTTTTATTAAGGCCAATGCCTGCACCAAGGCGCAACAGCTTAAAGAGACCCTCGAGCTTAAAGAACTGCCGGATGATCTTTTGCACGACAACCTGTTTTGGCTTGATTGTATCACCCCGAAAAAAACCGATCTTAACTGCCTAGCGATTTGCAGCCTGCAACAAGGTCCGGTTTTTATTGATTTTCTTGCTGGCAAAAAAGCCCATCGCAGGCAGTTTGGCGGCGGCATGGGACAACCGCTGGTTCGCGCCATGGGAAAAATCGATAATCGTCTGCCCCGTATAGTGGATGCAACCGCCGGGATGGGATCGGATAGCTTTGTTCTCGCATCACTCGGCTTTGATGTCACCCTGTTGGAGCGCTCTCCCTATGTCAGCGCCTTATTGGCAGATGCCTTACAACGTGCCTTAGAGACAGCCGGACTGGATAGTCAAACCCTTGCCATTTTCCAACGTATGCACCTGCACAATACCGACAGCGCAGACTTTATCGCCAACTGTCCAGATAAGATTGAAGTTGTCTATATGGACCCGATGTATCCGGAAAAGAAGAAAAAAGCGGCGGCAAAAAAAGAGATGCAATTACTGCAACACATAATAGGCCCGGATATGGACAGCGAACGGTTGCTTAACGAGGCACTGAAAAAAGCCTCTTATAGAGTGGTGGTAAAACGCCCTAAAGGAGCGCCCGTTATTGCAAACCAGTTCAATATAGCACCGACCTCGGCGGTAAGTAGTCCGAACACACGTTATGACATCTATTCAATAGATGCCCTCAAACAAAAACTGAGCATTTGCAACAAAAGGCAAGCCATTAAAAGTTTCAATTTAGCTTGCCTGCACAGCCGCTCTATAATAGTAAGTATAAATAACCTAGATAAGCATCCTTACTGGAAATAGGTTAGAATATTGTTAGCAAGTCTGGTTTTTTCAATCCCTCTAGGCAAATTTCAAGGCAGGTTTTATGGTAAAGGTATTGGTGTTAGATGACGCAAAAGTCATTCAATCCCTTCTAAAAATGACACTGGAAAGTGATGGCATGCATGTCGATGTCGCCTCTACCGTTGAACAGGCCAAGTCACTCTTTAACAGCAATGAATACAACTTAATGATTGTCGATTACATGCTCGAAGATGGGCGCAACGGGTTTGAATTTATCCAGTCAATTCCAGAAAACCATCGCAATGCTGGACTACCAGCCATCTTGCTGACGGCAGACGATAGCCATCAACCGAAAACCACCGCGCAAACTCTTGGCGTCAATGTATGGATGAAAAAACCCTTTACACCGATCAGCCTGCTCAAAGTAATCTACAACCTGCTTGAACAGCGCGGCAATTTCAATGGCAATAAAGTCTCGATTCATCACCTGCATAACAATTAAAAACGCTTAACAACCTTCTTCTTTCATCTGTAAGACGCGCTGGTAAAGCGGCTTTTTCTTTTCGCCACTCAACTGCGATGCAATCTCGGCAATCTGCTTTACCGGTAAATTCTGCGCCAGCAACACCTCAAGCAACTGATCCACTTCAAGTCGAGTCTGCCCTTTATCTGCTACCAGCTCAGCGCCTTTAAGCATAAGCACAAACTCACCACGTAGCTTATCGCTATTATCACTGAAATAGCCCATAACCTGCTGCAATTCACCCTCGACAAACTGCTCAAATTTTTTCGTCAACTCACGTGCCACCACCAATTCTCGCTGAGCACCAAAAGCCTCTTGCATATCATGCAGACAATCCATCAAGCGATGTGGCGATTCATAAAACACCAAGGTGCGCGGCTCATTCGCCAAGGCTTGTAATGCAAGCAAACGCTTCGATTTTCTTGCCGGTAAAAAACCCTCATAGCAAAAACGGTCGGTCGGCAGCCCTGCGGCACTTAAAGCGGTGATTACCGCACTGGGGCCTGGAACAGGAACCACTTCAAGGTTGGCCTGACGTAATGTCTTTACCAAAAAATAACCCGGATCGTTAATAAGCGGGGTTCCGGCATCCGAGACCAAGGCACCGTTTTGACCCGACTGCAAATGCTCTAGCAATTGCTCACTGCGTTGCTGTTCATTATGTTCATGCAAACTGATCAACTTCTGGTTAATCGCCAAAGCGTTCAACAATTGCTTGGTATGACGGGTATCCTCAGCCGCAATCCAATCAACCTGTTGCAGCACCTCAATGGCTCTTCTTGAAATATCAGATAAATTGCCGATTGGCGTGGCCACCACATAAAGTTTGCCTTGACCCGAAACGGCTTTAACAGAGTTGATTGAAGAAGACATAAATTTCCTTAAAGTGAATGAGACATCAAGCCATTTAAAACATCTGGAATGAATGGTTTAGATAAGATGCCCAAGCTTGCAGCGTTAGCTTATTTCAAAGATTGACCTCATAGATTAAGCACGATAACGGGCAAAATTACTATATAATCATTGACTGAATTGAGAGATGTTCAATAGACAGATTACGCACACTTAAGCTGGACCTAAACCGTTGCTAAAGCCGCTAAACCCTGTCGTTACCTCATAAACAGCGTCAATCGATGACAGAGTCATACGATAAAACAGAGTTATTCTAAACAAATGATGTCACTGAAGCCATTTAACTTGACGAAAAAAAACGCCATGCCAAAGATTCGCAATGCATTGCTATTAGCCAGTTCCGCACTGATGTTAAATGCGTGTACCAGCACCGCGCCGATTGAGCAGAAACAAGCAGAAGCGCAAACCGAAGTGATTGCTCAGCCAAAAGCTGCTAGCGCTCTGCCGTCAGAAACTTTGCAGGCGATGGATCAGCAACAATTGAAACGGTTGCTGAGTAACGCTGCCGCCAACCAGGATTGGCAAGCCTATTTGATTTATAACCAACAGTTATGGGTTCTGTCCAATGACAAGCAGCAAGCCGATCTCGAAGAACAAGCCTGGTCGATCATCAGCTCATTGAATAGCGCGCAAATTATGCAATTACAGAACAGCCGTTCTGAAACCGTACAAGCCTGGTTGGACTTGAAAACCACCCTTAACCAACAAAACTCCGCCTTTGATTTAGGTATTATCAACCTGCAAAGCTTCAGTGCCGATGCCAGTTTCCATAAACATCTGCTGCCTCGCCTTCTCGAACAACGCCAACAACTGTCTGGAGCCGAGCAGATTGCGGTATTGCTGCCATTCGACGGCAAATACAAGATTGTCAGCAATCAGATTCGCAACGGTATTGTTAAGGCCTATTTAGCCTCTAATCAACAAGCCACTATCCGTTTTTATGACAGTACCGATTTGGCAAATATTCAAAACCTTTACAGTCAGGCCAAACTGGATGGTGCCACCCGTATTATCGGCCCTTTGCGAAAACAGGCGATTAAAGAGCTGGCAGGCTACCAGGATGCGAGCCTTGTGGCACTGAATGAAGTTGAAAACTCCCAGTTTGTTCAATTCAGCTTCTTATCCGCCAATCCAAGCCAACAGATGCTTGATAAGCTGCAAGCCGCCAATTATGAACGTATCGGCATTATGACCACCGATAATAAAAAGTCGCTTGCCGATGCCCAACAACTGCAATACCTTTGGCAGCAGCTGGGTCACAAAGCACAGATTCATATCTACCCGGATAGCAACCCAAGACTGCGTAAAGCGCTTGGTGCCTTGATCAATGAAGACGCCAGTATCGAACGCAAAAACAACCTGCGCTGGATGCTCGGCCAAAACCTGGATTACTTCCCGCGCACCCGTCAGGATTTGGATGCATTGGTGGTATTTGACAATGAACAGCGTATGGCCGTATTCAGACCACAACTCGATTTTTTCACTATCGACATGCCGATTCTCGGCAGCTCGGCATTGACGCCATCGGATTTCCAGCACAAAAAAATCAATGCCGATATGAAAGACGTGCGCTTTTTAACCTACCCTGCGGTCTTGCAGCCGGTCGACCTAAGCAATAAGTTTGAAGCCTTCGGCTGGGATAGTTTTCTTGTCAGTCGTCACCTAAACAACTTACGCGATGGTGCTTGTTTAACCGATGGCAAAACCGGTATTCTGTCGTTAGACGACAATCGCATCCGTCAAAAATATGTCTGGGCGCAATACAGCAAACGTGGTGAATTAAACGCTTCACAACCTTTACCGATTAAACAGCGACTCAGCACGGAAGCGGAAACGGCGAACGCTACCAACACAGAACAGCTTGAGGCTGTCACTCCAGACAACAACGCTATTGAAGTGCTGCCTGCCAACTAAATCAACTTTTCGTTTTGAAGGGTCGTTGCAGACAGCTGGTTAATTAACTAACGAGGCTGCTGCAATGAGTTGGTTTTCTATCCACAATAAACGAGATATCGGTCAACAAAAAGAGGCTCAAGCCAAACAGTGGCTCAGTCAACAAGGGCTGAAGATAATTGCTGAAAATTACCACTGCAAAGGTGGTGAGATTGACTTGATAGCGATCGAGTCGAACGGCAGCTTTGAAGACACTCTGGTGTTTATCGAAGTTAAATACCGTAAGCAAAACGACTTTGGTCACCCCAGCGAATTTGTCAATGCCAATAAACAGCGCCACCTTATTCATTGCGCGCAATGTTATCTGCAACAACATCCCCAATACGGACACTACGCCATGCGTTTCGATGTCATCGGTTATCTTGCCGATGCCGAACAACCGGAATGGATTCAAAATGCTTTCGGGATTTAACCCCCTTATTTCAACTTAGCTTTACAAAACAAATCAGCAAACATTAACGATAGTGAATTGCGAAGCCTTTTGAATTCCATCGCTTTGTCTTTACTTTTATCTATAGGTTTCACCTTACTTTATTTCTTGCACAACAAACGACACCCCTAACTCAGTGTTAACTCAATCTTGTTTAGCGCCTACCTATTTACCAAATAATTCAAAATAGGCAATTGCGAAGCCTTTTCAACTTCAATGCTTTGTCTCTAATTTTATCTATGGGCTTCACCTTACCTTTTGCTGTTCGGCAAAAGGTAAGCGAAAAACGAACCCTGCTCCATAAATAGGCAGGTTCTACAACTTATTCACTGAAAATCCTGAACTCGCTGCGCTCGGACAGCAGGATTTTTTCATCGTTCACTTCGTTAAGAACTCTGCACTATTTATTCCAAAGGGAATTAGCCCAATATCAAAAATCATCAAACCCAATACTTAATTAATTTACTGCTCAGCAATGGCGTGCGCGGAACGGGTTCCCTTTTGTAAGCAATCGTCATTTCACTTAACGCAGGGCGCGTTTAAGAAATCCTGCTGTTTGAGGTGAACTTGTTCACCGAGTTCAGGGTTTTCAGCGAACAAGTTTAGGGAAATAGATTGTGTCAGCAGGGTGCCTTTTGTTTGGTTACTTTATTTGCTTGCCCAAATCAAAGTAACGAGAAATCTAATAATAGAGTTAAGAATTTACAAAATCTGAAAAGATCACCCCTCAAAGAAAACTTTATTTTACTTACCCTCTATTCATCAGAATCTAAGAAAAATTGATTTTGCAGCCTCTGCAATTAAATCAGGAGCCTTGATTTTAGCTGCATCCATCAGAGCCTCTCCAACTGATTTCTTTTGATTTAGGCTCTCTGGAGTAACCTTCAATATAGTCAAACCTTTCAGTGTAGCTCTAACGTTATTCATACTCCCATCAGAAACAAGATTTCCTTCGATTAAACCGTTTTCTTTAAGCCAACGGAAACTATGCATACGAAACTTATATTCTTCAGGGTTATCAAATTCTTCAATATCGGCAGTTTTTATTGGAACGGGAAAGTTCTCATATAGCTTGGCAAACAAAACACCACAAATATAATCAAACTTGTCTGGATTGTTCATATATTTATCCTGAAATAATTAATCGCATTCAATTAAAAAATCATCACGTGCAAAACTGAAAAATTTTATCTATCAACTAAATAGAACAACTTACTTCTCCACTACAATTCTCACAAACCGCCCATCACGCTGTGGTGTGACTTCGATTACTTTAAAACCGACACCTTTGAGCATATAAACAATATCATCGGCGTGATAACGGTTATGCTCTAAAAAGTGTTCGAACACGTCCTCCAACTCTTCACGTGAAACCTGCTCGTTGAAAATTTCGGCCTGTGGATATTTATGGGATAAGTAATCCGCCAAAGGTTGACGAACCAAATCGATAATGCAAAAACGCCCACCCGGTTTAAGCCATTGATACACCGCCTTGAACATATTGATCGGCTGAGGCAACTCATGAACCAACATATTGGCCATCACCGTGGCCACACTGTGGTTATGGATATTCGCCTGCGGTTGATTCAGGTCGTCTTTTAACATACGTGCGTTTTTCGGCAGCGCCAGCTGCGCCACCAGCATATACTCGGCCGCATCGATACCGATCACCGTATTGTGTTCGTAACGCAAAGCCAAGTCATCGACAAACTGACCTATTCCTGCACCTAAATCGAGTAACACCTCATTTCTGTCGATAACCGGAGCCATCTGCTCGTTCCAAAACTCCCAAAAATCGGTATCGTGCCGTCTCTGATAACTTTGTGTGATCATTTCACGTGCATGTTCGGCATCACCGCCGTGATGGCGAAGAATCTGCGCTTGAGTCTTTTCTAAATTCTGTGTCATTTGCTGTTATCCGCTTTAATGATTAATAATCAATTCAATTCATGCCAAATATCGGCATCACTGAAATAGAGCACCCATTTTTGATCTCGCTGTTCGAGCTGATCGAACAACTCTCCATAGCGTTGCAACTGGCTAAGATATTTTTCACTGTGATATTCGACAAACTGTTGTTTATCTTCACCCTTATAGACACTGGTCTTGTAATCGATAATCCAGCGCACACCGGTTGCATCGATAAAGGTGCGGTCGATAATATGATTGCTGACCTGATTGTCGGTCATTGAGGTCAACGCATATTCCTCCGCGGCCTGTTGATGCTCGCCTGATAGCGCCCACTGCATTTTGGCATTAGTGCTGGCGTTCAATAGCGATCGTTTGACCCTTTGCAAGGCCTGGTTGAGTTCTGCAGCGGATAAACCGGCTTGGCTTAACCAGAACTCATAGGCGGGTTTTTGTCGGTTAAACTGTGTCTCATCAAAGCCGCTAAAGCCGGTTTGCGCCCACTGCTCAAATATGGCATGCACCAGATTCCCCACAGAGGTATTCAACAAGGCATTCTGTACTGAAAATTTCATTTCTGCCCCCTGTGCTGAAGTTGAGTGGCCTTCATCATCAATTTCGGTAAGCGTCATTTCTTTTAAAGCACTCTTCAACGGAGTTAGCTCCGTGGCTGTATAAGCCTGTTGTTTTGCTAGCGCAGACAAGGCTTCGAAACCATTACGTTGCAACCTCAAACGCGGCACCTTAGGCCAAGGCAAAAGCATATCACTGGCTTGTTGAGGGTCTTCGTCACAGGCTTGCGCCAGGTCGATAAAATCGTTTTCCACTACCGGCCAAAGGCTTTCCAGCAGGCTGTCTTTCGCCGGCTTGGGTAAACTGTCGGCCTTATCGATCTTAAAACTGACTTGGCCGAACAGGTGAAGCTGCTGTTTGGCACGAGTCGCGGCAACATATAACACTCGGCCCAATTCATAACGCTGTTTTTCCGTTTCAAAACCTTTTAATAAGGTACGTAAAGGGGATTCATTGGTGCCTTTTTGGTCAATCGGCGCGATGACCAAATGCTCTTCGGCCGCATCGTCCATAAACTGGAACCACGACACCAGCGCGGCATCATCACCACGCGGTGCTCGTCCAAGCCCCGGCAGAATTACCGTATCAAATTCCAAGCCTTTCGATTTATGCATGGTCATCAGTTCAACCTGCTCACTTTCTGGAGAGCTGTCCGGGCGTGCATAGAGTTTTGCCAGATAAAGCTCCAGTTTCTGCCAATCCAAACTACCGCCTTGACTGTCTTCAATAGCCTGTTGCAGAGTCTGACAGAATACATCGATATTCTGCAACGCCATTTCACTGTCCACCGTCTGGGGGCCGTCCAGCATTAACCAAACCTCTTTGACCAATTGCGCCAAACCAGTTCGGCCAATTGCATTAATCGCTCGCTGCAACAGCGGCCATGCCGTTTGCAAACGCTGATTGGCCTCTGTCGATAAGACCGATTCATTCTGTTCGGGGTGTTTTTGCCAATTATTTAACGCATGTACGGCGGTTTTATAAGGCGCCAAATCGAGAAGACGATGCAAATCGGGCAGGTTCAAACCGACTAGAGGCGAGCGCAATAAGGCCACCCAGGCACCGCGATCGGCACTGTGCAACAGAGCACGGGTCAATGCCAGAATATCCTGCACTTCCTGACGTTCGTGCAGACTTTGTAAATCGACCGCGCGAAACGGCACCGCTTGCTGTTTGAGTTCATTGGCAATGCTGATCAAGCTACTGCGCGAACGTCCCAGAATGGCTATTTGGCGTTTTTTGCCTGTCGGCTGCTGGGCAAACTCCTGCAAACGCGCCTTGACCAGCTCAACAACCTTTTCGGCCTCCTGCTGAGCGCTTTGGTTGAGCTGCCAATCGGTAAAAATGGCAGGTTCACGGTTATCCGATGCGGCAATCGAATCACTATAAGAAACTGCGCCTTTTTCAATGGCGTTTTCTTTCGGCAGGACTTTTTTGAAGGCAAAATTGACCCAATCGATCACCGCCGCACTGGATCGGAAATTAACCGCCAGACTTAACGGCTTTAACGCCACTTCCCCAATTCGGCCTTGCCAAGCGGTCAAGAAATTACCCACTTCTGCTTCACGGAAACGGTAAATCGACTGCATAGGATCTCCCACCAAAAACAAGGTGCGTCCATCATCAGGTTGCCAACCGGCAACCAACTGTGTCAATAAACGGTACTGCTCACTACTGGTATCCTGAAACTCGTCAACTAAAAGATGCTGTATTTGATAGTCCAGCTGCTGCGCCAATTCGGTCGGTTCAAGCTCCGAACCTAACGCCAGAGAAGCGGCTTGAGCGACTTCGATGTGATCCACCTGCTGCACTTGCTGGAACGCCAGTTGCAGATAACCGAGACAGCGTACTAGTATCTGAATCAACCATTGCAGATCCTGCCATTGCTGATCGCTGTAATGCGGTTGCGGCAAATTCTTCAGCAGCTGCAAAGCCGCTAAGACTTTAGCATCTGTACTTACCGCCGCCTGAATCGTTTCCAGCACTTCGGCAAAAGCCGATTTTTGTTCGGCCGCTTCGCCTTTGCCGCTAGGAAAACCTTCGTTTTTGGTTAGACGTTTACGGATCGATTTGCCGTCTTTGGTCAACACCCATTGTGCCAGCACTTGCCATTTGGACGCATCTTCTATGCTCTTTTGCAAAGGCCAGGCATTGCTCAAAACAGCCAATTGCGGCTGATCGTTGTTTTGTGCATAGTCGGCAATCTGACAGGCTTTGTCAAAAGCACCACTTAAATAATAGATCGCATCCAGGCTCTGCGCTAAACTTTGCTCGACAATTTCAGCCAGCGAGCCTTCCAGCTGGAAACGCGCTTCATCACCTTGAAACTGCAACAGAGTGCGCATCCACTGGTCACGTTTTGCCAGCATCGAGGTCAATAGGTTTTCCGCGCGATTGAAGCGGCCATTCACCAGACGTAGCAGTCGCCCTACCGCTTCGGTTAATGCCTTATCCTTTAAGGTGGCACGCACCGCTTGCAGGTAAATGTCATTGGCGTCATCGACAATGCGACTTTGTCCGCCCATTTTTGATAACAGCGGCATCTGCGTGACCAGATAACTATTCAAGCCATCAATGGTCTTGATACGCAAACGGTTCGGATTTTTCAACAGCGACCAGCCTTGCTCGGCATCTCGTCTTAATGCCTGCTGGGCGAGCTTCCAGGTATTGGCATCGACCAGACTGGCATCATCGCTTAAAGGCTCAACCCCCGATTGCAACGCCTTTAAAATACGTTCGCGCATCTCCGCTGCGGCTTTTTTGGTAAAGGTCATGGCCAGAATCTGTTCGGGCGCTTCCACCTGCGACAATAAAGCCAAAAAGCGTTGCGCCAATAACGAGGTCTTTCCCGAACCCGCCGGTGCCTGGACAATATAGGAATGCAAAGGATTGATTGCCTGAAAACGCTGCGGACCATCGGCTAAAGCATTATCGCATTGCAAACCGTATTGGCTTAAAAGGTCGGTTGAATGGTTGTTCATCACTTCGGGTTGCGCTGCCTGTTCGGCAAAAAGATCGTGTTGCGTATCATGTTTCATATTACGCCTCTCCACTGTCGTTTACGGCATTTTTCAGAGCCTGATTCCATTGCACTTGCGCTTCCGGCAAACGCAATGCCAAATCGCCTTTGGCATAGGCGATGTCAGCGTCTTTATCGAATTGTAATGGCGCATAACCTTGTTGGATCTGTTCTGCCAAAGCGAGCACTTCCTGTTTTAAGGAACTGATAAAATCCTGCCAACTGCATTGATAGAAGTCGCCGCCCTCTTTTTCCGCCAGTTTGGAAAACACTTGGATACTACGCGGATTTTTCGCATCATTCATCAAGCTATCGTTATCGGCAATCAGCGCGCTTAATTTGGCGGCTTCATCCGAATGCAGCAGTCCATAACCCAAACCGGCCATGGTGTTTTCGGCATCCTCTACCGCAAACAGATATACCGCCAGCTGCGGTGCTTTAAGCGGTGTATCGAGCAGAGCATTAATCGAGGCTTTACCGGTTTTATAGTCGACAATGAACTTTTGTCCCATCACATCGTCGATGCGGTCGATAATGATTTTGAACTCGATCCCGGCCAACTCCAACGTCAAGCTTTTTTCGGTACTTTCGACACTAAACGCATCACGCTGTTTCTCAAGCTCGAGCCATTGCAGACAGAGCTCAAGAATGCGCTGTTTTTCCACCGTCATCAAACCTTCATCCAGTCCTAATTGCAGCTCATCGAAAGCTTTGCCGATATGATTATTCAAGATCGCGGTCAACTCCTCATCGGTTTTCGACAGCAAGGCGACCTGCGTTTTCAACTCCAGCCAGAAATGCTCTAAAACAGCATGTATCAATGTCCCCTGATTGGTATTGGCCAAGCTGTCTTCCACCGTTTTCAGACCATATTTAACCCCTAAACGATAATCGATATAAGCCATTAACGGACACTGACTCTGCGCCTGCAAGATCCCAGCTCCACCGGGAGCCTTTTCACCGGCAACAATCGGTAAGCCTTGGCTGTCATCCTGCCAATCCAAAGCGTTTGAGCTTTGTTGGGCAAAAACATTTTGCGCCAAACTGCTATAGGCTTGCGGTTGATATTCAAAGACTGCCGCCTGCTGCGACGCACCGGGTAAAACCGGAGTCGGGAGCAATTCGGCTTCACCCGATTTAGCAGGGTAACTCCAGATCAGTAATTCGCAGGAATCGGCCAAGCGCTGACTGATTTGCTGGGCATAATAGAGCTCGCGCTGCGCATCACTTCTGGGTAATCCATACTGGCGCTGTAATTGATGCGGTAAAAACGCATTCGGTTTGGCAACTCGCGGCCAAGCTTCGTTGGTTAAACCCATCAACCAGATAGCAGTAAACTGCTGACCACCGGCCTCAAGCATCCCGACAATCTGGATCGGCTGCCAAGCGGTGCTTTGTACCTGATGCACTTTTTCGGCAATAAAACGGTTCAGTAGACTTAACCAGTAAGCGCAAGGTTGTTTACCGCCAAGCTCGCCCAATCCTGCAAATTCCTGCAAAGCGTTCTCTAACGCCTGACGTTGCTGTTGCTCAATCGAGCTCAGATTTTTGGAACCCGGCCAACCGATTACATCCAAGACTTGCCAAATGTAATCGGCAAACTCGTTTAGACTGAATTTATTGGCTTGGGATTGATGAAGCTCGACTAACCTATTGAGCGCTTTGAACAAAGATTTCGGTAACGATTTCGCGCGTTCATGCGCCAATAATTTCGGCCAGACAATATTCGCCCATTGCAACTGACGCAGTTCGCTGTCGGCTTGCTGGCGATCAATCATATCACCCAGAGTATAAGGCGAAATCAGCCAATCACTGAACTGTTGATAAGCCATCGATTTATGGGGTTGCATAGCCAAATTCAAGCTCAACAGCACGTTATGCACCAACGGCATCTGCACCAACGGTTCACCCAGCGAGAAGTTATAAATGGTGTTACCGCCACGGGCTTGCAACGTCTGCAACTCGTCCCAGCCGTATTGCGCCAAAGTTTCATCCAGTAATTGGCGCAATAAGGCTTTGTATTCATTTAAATCCGGCGCAATCAACGCGATTCTAATGCTTTGCAACGCCTGCTGTTTGGCTAAGCTCAATTCATCGCCATAGGTTTGCTGCACCTGTTGCAGCTGCGCTTTTAAATGCCCAACCGCCCAAAGCACGGCTTGCTGGGCTTCATCATAAATATCCTGCGCTTGATAAAAACCCAGTTGCTGATATTGCAGCTCAAAGTCATTGCCCAAGGCCACGGGTTTACCAAGGATTTCCACGACAATACCGGCTTGTTCGAGCTGATATTGCCAAGCACGAATATTGGGCGTCAAATCATCAAACCCATGCAAAACAAACTTGGCCGGCAACAAGGCCTTTCCCTGCTGGCTTGCTAAACTCTCTGCTAACCAAAGCAAACGCTGCTTGGAAAACAGAGCCTTATCGAGCCAATTCTGGGCAGCCAGCTTGCTTTGATAGCGCTTGGCACAGCGCACAAAAAGCAGGCTTTCGGCACTAAGGTAATGATTGTCACTCCAGTTTTCCGGCAACCATTCCTGACTTAGAGTCCAGGCTTGATAAAGCTGTTTGGCAGTGGCACCAATATTTAGCAAAGCCAATTTATGCAAATGCTGTGGCTGCAGCTGCTCATCGAATCCGTTTTGCTCTTCAGCGCTATCTTGCTGATCCAACAACTCTTGTAAGCTCTGTTCAAATAACCACTGCGCTTCAAAATTATTGAGAATTTTGCCGGGCAGGCTCTGGCCGGCAAAAACGCCTTGCAATAAAGCCCGGTTTTGCCAGTATTGCCACCACTGTTCCAATGTCATGACCAATGGCGTATTGACAACCTCTGTATTGGCTTGCAATACCGCATTTTGTTTAATGCTCGCGGTCAAACGGCTATTGGCGGTGATATGAACGATTTGATTGGAATCCATAATGAAGACAATATTTCCTGTTGAGTGTTTCAAGCTAAACCGTGGAATACCACCACTATTGATAAGCCTGTAAAAAATTGATCCAGCCGGCACCTTGCTGTTTTAAAGATAATTTGGCGTCTTTAGTGAGCGGATAAAACTGCTCGACAAGTTGCCAAAAGTCTTTTGAATGATTGGGGTGACGCCTATGTGCAAGCTCATGAACCACTACGTAGTTTACCACCCATTTAGGCGCTTGCAGTAGACGCCAATTAAATTGAATACGTCCATCGCGATAACAACTTCCCCAACGACCCTTATAGGTTTTCACCTGCAGTGTTTTGTAATCCAAACTCATCTGTTCGGCATAGCGTTCGAGCTGTTCCAACAGGTAGCTGTTCGCCTGCTCGATAAACCACTGTTTTAGGCAATCCGCAGCTTGTTGTTCTTGCTTAAGCGGACAACTATCAGCATCAACCGCGACCTGTAATTGAAATTGCACCGGGTTCCGATTTGGCGAAGGCGTTAACGGCTGCAACCGTGCCGCTTGATCAGCGTGATCTTTACTGACATAAACCAGTTCACACAACTGGCCAAGAAAATGGAAACGACTATTCTCGACAGCGCGAAACTCCTGTTCAATACTGTTTTGCAGACGCTGTGCATGTTTGAGCAACCAGGCTTGATGTGAATCAAGCAGGCCACTGACTTGGCGAGCATTAAGCTGTTTGGGGATATGTAAAATCAGCGCATCACGCTCCGACTTCAAGGCGATGGATTTACGTTTTTGCCGCTTTAGATAAAAGCGATAATCGCCCAACTCAACCACCTCTGGTTTTGCTGGCAAGCGAGATCGCTTCGGTGCTTTGCTTTTAAAAATCATAAATCGGGCTTTATCAATTCAATCCGTTAGCAATAAAAACCATTAGACTGACAAATACGCGCTTGATAGCGAACTAATTCATCAGTTCAATTATTAGCCTTTATAATAACGTTAAAGCTATTGTCTGTGCCAAAATCCACAGGCTTTTGTCTGAAACAGGAACCATCATAAACCTTAACTAAACTTGCTCTCTTAAGCCGACTCGATGACAAACTTTATCGCCAATAACGCCCAGCATTACCAGCTTGTCGCCACTCGGCCGATTGCCGCGCTTGAACTGCTGGCGCAACAGACCGGGCTAAGCAAGCAACAGCTCAAAGACGCCGCACAAAAAGGCGCTTTATGGATTACCCGTCATAAAAAAGCCGAACGTCTGCGACGAGTCAAAACCGAACTCAAAGCCGAGCAACAACTCGATTTGTACTATAACCCCGCGGTATTGCAGCAGAGCTGCCCGGCGGCTACGTTGATTAGCGACCAGCACGACTATAGCCTTTGGTGCAAACCGCGTGGCATGCTTTCGCAAGGTTCCAAATGGGGCGATTTCAGCGCCCTTTACCGCTGGGTGGAAATGCACTACCAGCCTGATGGCAACAACCGTCAATGCTGGTTAGTGCATCGTTTGGACAGAGCCACTTGCGGCCTGCAATTGCTGGCACACAATAAAAAAACCGCACAGAAACTCACCGCATTATTTGAACATAATCAAGTCAAAAAGCAGTACCAGGCTTGGGTACACGGTAAATTGCAAAAACCGCATCAAAGCATTGCAACCCCAATCGATAATAAAAAGGCCGTGACACATATTCAAAGCCTGCAATATCTCGATGATTTGAATATCAGCCTGCTCGACATCACCATTGAACAAGGGCGCAAACACCAGATTCGAAAACACCTGGCTTCAATCCATCACCCTATTGTCGGAGATAGACTCCACGGCTCGGCAGATTTAGATAAAAAGCTCAATGCTCAACTTATAGATCGGGATCAGTTAAAAGATCCGAATTTCGCCGTTGATTTACAGCTAACCGCTTACAAAATAAGCTTTATTTGCCCGATTGAAAAAAAGGGCGTAACCTATCAGTTAGAACAAAACTCAATGGATTTTTACCCATTCTCAATGACCGACTAGTGCTTTGCTAAAAGGTTTAATGCGGTCAAAGGAGTTGCGTAATGCTAACTTTGCCGGCTTATATCGAACCGAAGCTGATTTTTCCGCTTAAAGGCTGTTTCTATTATGATGCCTGGCTGGCACTGGAATACGACTTGCTGGGAAAAAACGCCAGGCTGACCTTAAGACCAGAACCCACCAATAAATATGATCTTTACGCTATTCAAGTCTGGTTGCAATTAACCGATGATAACAATGACAACGAAGATCAGGCCAGAGAAATGCTGATCGGCTATGTACCACGGATTTTGAGCCGCTATATGAGCCAACGAATAATAGAGCTGGGCAAACGCCATATTGAAATAGAACCTCTACAGATTATCCATTTAGCCCATCACGGCCGCTCCATTGAAATCGACTGCCTTTGGCCGCAAATCAATCTCGACTTGATTGCCGATGAAGACGATTTTGTCCATCGCATGTTCGTCATTGCCAAACTGTATTGGTTACACCGCATCACTCAGCTGAAACGCTGGTGGCGCAAAAAACAGAGCCAATACCACCATAAACCGCAAAACTGAGTTATCAACCCTGCTAATTGAATCACCACCTTTTCTGGAAAAGATCGCCATCGTTGATTGATCAACTAAGCAAAAATGACACATAATTGCTAGAATCACCTGCAATCAATAAAAACGAATCGCGATCTATGAATACCACTAACGACAATTTACAAAGCTGCCTGAAAACTCTGCAACAATCAAACGACTACCAAGTTCTGCGGCGTTTACAGGCAAAAACCGTGTTCCATTCACCATCCCCGGAAGCCGTGCATAAGGTTTGCATTATCGATACCGAAACCACCGGTTTGGATACCGATGTCTGCGAGATTATCGAGCTCGGTTATCAGATTGTCGAATTCGATTCCAACGGCCTGTTCTATCAGGTGGTCAAAGCGAAAAACTTCTTACAAGAACCGGACGGCATTATCAGCGAGGAAGTCATCCAAGTGACGGGCCTTACCATGGACGATGTCAAAGGTCACAGCATTCCTTGGGATGAAGTCGAAGCCGACTTGGCCGATGTCAAACTCTGTGTGGCACACAATGCCGGTTTTGACCGTCCGGTGGTGGAGCGTTATAACGAAATTTTTGTCGATATGATCTGGGGTTGCTCGGTCGCGCAAATCGACTGGTTGGCCTTGACTCATGTCGGCTCTCGTTCTCAGGAGTTTTTAAGTTGGAAAGTCGGCCAATTCTTCTACGATGCGCACCGTGCCTTGGATGATGTTCAGGCTTTGACCGAATTGTTGTCCTGTCCTATCGGAGAGCAACAACGCACACCGTTTAGTTACCTTTTGGAGGCTGTACGCCAGAGCAAATGTTTGGTAAAAGCCACCGGTGCGCCGTTTGATGTCAAAGACAACCTGCGCAGTCGAGGTTACCGTTGGAATGTGTCCGAACGTGTTTGGCAGAAGGTTTTGGATGAGTCTAAAGTCAAAGACGAGTTGGCTTGGTTGATTGAGCAGAATACGCCGAATCCTAATATTATTAAGCTTAAGGCGACGGATAGTTTTTCGGTTAGAGCGCGCTAATAAACCTAAGCAGAGATAACCAATGAATGAATGGCTTAAACATATCAACGTCGATGAACTGCAATACATTGCTTCGCCACTATCTCTTTTAAACTCTGGTAATGAAAAAGATACCGAACAAGCAGCAAGCTTTCTTTACGCAGAAGGCCCACAACCGCCAATGGCTTCAGTACGAAGACAATTAAGCCATAAAAGCTCACTCCACAGTAAAAAAGAAAAACGTCTACCTAAAAAATATTGGGAGGCAGTCAAACAAGAGATTGCTATTCTTATTTGTACAAATGATCCAAAATATAGAGAGCTTAGAAAAGCTTTAAACTCAGCCAAAGAAAAAGGAACAAATGCTTTAGTCGCACTAATTGCATCAACTATTGCAATCGAATTTGGACTTACGGCAGGTGCCATTGCTGGATTTTGCGCTATAGCACTTAACTCTGTACTTAAAATTGGTAAGGAAGCATACTGTAGCCTACGCAAAATTTGAATTACACCAATTGCGAAGCCTTTTTAAATTTAATCGCTTTGCCTTTAGTTTTCTCTATAGGCTTCACCTTACCTTTTGTTGTTCGACAAAAGGTAAGCGAAAAACGAACCCTGCTCCATAAATAGGCAGGTTCTAAAACTCATTCACTGAAAACGCAGAACTCGCGCCGCAAGCGTCGCTCAAACAGCAGCGTTTTTTAACCGCTCATTTCGTTAAGAACTCTGCACTATTTATTCCAAAGGGATTTTTTGTGTCAAAGTCACCTTTCTTAGACGGGAAAACATCACCCTCCAAACTCAAAACCTACGAGAAAAAGAAAGAGGTTAAACCAAAATAGCGTGCGCGGAACGGGTCCCCTTTTGTAAGCAATCGTGATTTCACTTGGCGAAGAGAGCGATTAAAGGTTTGAGCGTGCAAAGCGAAGCGAACTCTCAAACCTCAGCTCACGAGCTTAGTGAAATAGATTGTGTCAGCAGGGTGCCTTTTGTTTGGTTACTTTATTTGGGCAAGCAAATAAAGTAACGAGAAGCCTGATAGAAAGATTCTAGGAGTTACCAAATAATCAAAAAGGCTTCTCCCCCCTTATTTAAAATTAAGAGAGATCCACTGTTTTCAAAACAGTCTAAACAATTTAATAATCCAATCTGTCATTTATGGCAATTTAGGCGCAACTTCCAAACGATAAGCACGGTGACAGGCAATACAATTTTTCATGTTTTTATTAAGCTGCTCCAGCGTTAAAGCAGGATCACCCAAATCACGCGCATCATCGGCAATCATCTGAAAGTTACGATGTGTTTGCGGTCCCATCGATAAAAATGGATCAGGCAGTTTTTTCTGCAATTCCTGAGACATGCCCTGCATTGCCGCCAAGCCAACCGGACGAGCCGCATTTTCGACCTGTTGCATATCTTCGGTTATAGCGCCCTGCATAATTTGCTGTACCACTTCCAGGAAGTTTCGCATTTCCGCAAGGACAACCGCTCTTTCTTGCTCTGTTAAATAAATAGGCTGGCGCTCATCCTGTTCTGCCAAGGCCTGAGAAGTTGGCACCAGCAGTAAAAAACACAGTACGACATAAATAGATTGTTTCACATTCACTCCTTTGTAGAACGTAACGATTAAAATTTGGCTGATTTAGAGAATTAACTTATATTAAGAGAGTTACCGAAAAATACCAGTCATAACGAATAAATTATTGAATGGACTATGCAATTACAACCAACACCCACGCTAATTGAAAACCTCTATTGGATAACCATTGTGGCATTGGTAGTGTCCTCCGCATCCGGTGTTTTACAGGCGGGATTTCGTCGGTTTGATTTGTTCGGCATGATTATTATCGGCATTACCACCGGTATTGGCGGCGGCTCGGTGCGCGATATGCTGTTGGGCAAACAGGCGTTTTGGATCGTTAATCAGGAATATTTTATTGTCGCGGTACTCAGCTCGGTGCTGATGTTCATCATCGCCCGACGCTGGGCGGTGAATCCTAGCTTCTTTTTGATTCCCGATGCCGCCGGGCTGGCCGCATACAGCATAGCCGGAACCTTGGCGGCACTAATGTTTGGCGCCCCTTGGTTTGTCGCCAGCTTCATGGGCGTGCTGACCGGCATTATGGGAGGTGTTTTACGAGACATTCTCTGCAATGAGCCGCCGGTAGTGTTCCAAAGCTCCCTTTACGGCACCATTGCTTGGGTAGGCTCTTTGCTGTTTATCGGTCTGTTGTATCTTGATTGGGACATTACTTGGGCAACCTTAGCGGCCGGTCTGTTAATGTTTTGCACCCGAGTGGTTGCGATGAAATACGATATCGGCCTACCCAAGTTTCGTTTTAAAACCGAATAAGGCACCACTCTAGAACAAAAGACTACTGCGCCGTCCAGATACCGGCAACCCCTTCACCGCGCACATCCGAGGCGGCTTGGTAGCCTTCGGTTGTATGCAAAATCATCTGCACATCGCCCATATAGTTATTCTTTTTCAGGTTATAGCCCAGCATAAGCAGGTCGTCTTTGACCTTATCCGGTAATTCAGGGTTATAGGCGATCTGATTGATAGGCAATAGTTGATGATGCACACGTGGCGCATCGACCGCCTGCTGTACACTCATGCCTTTTTTATAGACATTCATAATCGTCTGAAATACCGAAGTGATAATGGTAGAACCGCCCGGCGTACCGACCACCATATCGACCCGATTGTCTTTTAAGACAATGGTTGGCGACATAGAGGACAACATGCGTTTTTGCGGCGCAATGGCATTGGCTTTACCACCTACGACACCAAATACATTGGCGACTCCCGGCTTGGTGGAAAAGTCGTCCATTTCATCGTTCATTAAAAAACCGGCTCCTTCGATAACCACGCCATTACCAAATGGCATATTCAAGGTATAGGTATTGGATACCGCATTACCATAGGGGTCGACAATGGAGAAATGCGTGGTTTCCGGAGTTTCGATTTTACCGTGGCTGATTTGCGCCGAATCGGAAATACGCTCAAGATTGACCTCGCTGGCACGCTCGAAAAGGTAATCGTCACTAATCAGCTCAGTGATCGGCACATAAACAAAGTCGCTATCACCCAGATAATAGGCTCGATCGGCATAGACCCGCTTTGCCATCTCGGCATAAAAATGCGCTTCAATCGCCTGCTCGCTCAAACCTGAATTCTGCTGATCGGCTAAATACTGTTGATAAAGCGGTTCCAACTGTTTTTGCATTTTCAGAAGCTGGATAATGGCGACACCGCCGGAACTAGGTGGTGGTGCCGAAACGATCTGCATACCATTCCATTCACCGATTACCGGCTGACGCCAAACCGCTTGATAGCTCGCCAAATCCTTATGGGTGATCAGACCGCCGCCTTGCTGCATCTGTTTGACCAATAAATCGGCCGTTTTACCGCGATAGAACTCTGCAACACCTTTTTCGGCAATTCGACTTAGGGTTTGTGCCAGCTCCGGCTGTTTGAGCAGCTGATTGATCTTCAACCCGGAAAAGTAATCGTTGAAGTTCAACGGCTGTGTCGATTTATCGGCAATCCAACCGCTATACCAAGCCGAACGAGACTCCAGTTGTGGTGATACCTGAAAACCGTTTTGCGCTAAATCGATGGCCGGTTGCAACAACTCAGACCACGGCAAAGTGCCGAATTTTTGATGCGCTTGCCACATTCCCATTACCGTTCCCGGTACACCGGAAGCACGATAACCGACCAAAGACCGATAAGGAATCACCTCACCGTTTTCATCCAGATACATGGTTTCGGTGGCGGCAATCGGTGCTTTTTCGCGGTAATCGAGAAAATAGCTGTGTTGCTGATTATCGGGTTTGGCATTGAAAATGGTCATAAAACCACCGCCGCCAAGATTACCCGCTTCAGGATAGGTCACCGCTAACGAAAATCCTGCCGCAATCGCCGCATCAACGGCATTACCGCCTTTGGCGAATATCTGCTTTACCGTTTGCGCACTGTATTTGTCCGGCATGGCGAATGCGGCTTGATGCGGGGTGTGAGAATTGGATTGTTGCGCCAAAGCGCTAGTGGCAGCAAACGCCAAAAGCATAACAGGCAATAGAATCTTTTTTTTGCTTGGGCGGTTAAACATAACGAGCTCCCTGTTTTACAAAACCTATAACAATCCATGTCAATCGATAACAATTTAATTAAATCGTTGATTATTGTAGGGCAAAGATTGAGAGTTTATGAAATTTTGCTCAATCGGATTTCACAGCGTACGTATTTAGGATTAAAATGAAGCCCATATAAAACAATTCATACTTGAGGATACCGAGGATTATGTCGCCATTTTCACTACAAAAAGTTTTCAGACAAGCCACTTTAGCTTCACTAATCAGTGCATCTTTCATGGTTTATGCCACGCCTTCGTTCGCGCAAGAGTTTAATGATTCGGCACCTGGTATGGAAGAACACACTCCTGAATCGGAACCGCAGATGACTCAAGACATGACCGATGAAGAGTTTGAAGACACTATCCGCGCTTTTCGAAAAGCCCCGCAAAGCCGTGCCTTTTTCGAACACGCTTACGGTTATGCTGTTTTCCCGACTATCGGTAAGGCCGGTTTCTTTATTGGTGGAGCCTACGGGCAAGGTCGTGTATTTGAACAAGGTCGTTACTCGGGCAATGTAGAAATGACTCAAGCGACTATCGGTTTCCAGTTCGGTGGTCAGGCTTTCAGTCAGATCATTTTCTTCCAAGATCAGCGCGCTTATGATGAATTCACTTCCGGCAACTTCGAGTTCGGTGCTCAGGCCTCGGCGATTGTCATTACCGCCGGCGCCAATGCCGAAGCCTCAACCAAAGGGACTTCGGCAACCGGTAATATCGGTAACCAGTATGTTAAGGCGGAAGGTCAGTACTACAAAGGTATGGCGGTATTCAGTATTGC
Organism: Thiomicrorhabdus sediminis; assembly: GCF_005885815.1. NCBI lineage: Bacteria > Pseudomonadati > Pseudomonadota > Gammaproteobacteria > Thiotrichales > Piscirickettsiaceae > Thiomicrorhabdus > Thiomicrorhabdus sediminis. The sequence continues at coordinate 1,857,216 of NZ_CP040602.1, forward strand.
CAAGGGTGGTTTGATGTATGAAGCCACTTTAGGCGGACAGAAATTCAACTTCCATCCCAACTAATCTGGCTGATGACAATTACTGACAGACATTACTGATATAAAGGAAATCGGATACCGATGGATATTCTTGGAATTTTAAACGACTTATTACTTGATGTTTCTGACTGGATGCGCGGTTATTTAGCCCAGATTGTTCTCGCTATGATCACCACTTTATTGGTGATTTACGGTGACAATATCCTGCAAATCGTTAAACAACAGATCGGTGCTTTGAAGATGCCTTTGCGCATCACCCTGTTTGTTGTGTTCTGTGCTTTCGGCTTTAGCTTTATCACCTCGGTGATGTCACCGTTCTTAAGCGGCTGGCTAGCACAAGCCAATGCGGCGTTTTTACCGTTTATTGTCATTGCCATCTTCTATTTTCTGGGTTATCTGGCACAACGCAAAAACATGCTTTAAAACCAACCATTAAATAGCAAAAAGCCCGACAAACGGCATGGCTTGTCGGGCTTTTTATTAGCTGGATAAAACCGCTAACTCGCCGTATTAAGTGCGGCTAGTGACTTCCAACAGGTGGTAACCAAACATGGTTTTTACCGGCCCTTGAACGGTACCGACATCAGCGGAAAAAACCACCTTATCAAATTCAGGCACCATCATTCCCGGACCGAACTGACCCAAATCACCACCGGCAGAACCTGATGGACAGGTTGAATGCTGTTTAGCCAACTCGGCAAAATCCGCACCGTTTTCAATTTGCGTTTTTAGGTCGTTACATTTTTCTTCACTATCGACCAGAATATGTCGAGCTGTCGCAATAGTCATTTTTATTCCTTTTAAGTTTATAAACGAGAAACTGATTTCATCATCAAATTAATGGTGATGGATTATCAAAATTCAAGTGTTGGCTCTGCTACAATCTAGCCTAAAAGAATTTTAATATATTTAATCAACCTGCAAAAATTGCATTTTGCACAGGTTTGCTTAAATAGCTTGATGATTTTTCTGCCGATAAACCGGCCTGCCACTTATAATAGCGACTATGAAAGAGATATCAGAGACAAACGTACAGCCATTTGCCCAAATTCCGATGCAGGCCGTGGGCCCGTTTAAACTCATCGGTGATGTCGAAACCGATGATTTAATGGTGCCGATGGCAACCTATGAAACACCGCTTTGGCCCTCTGTGGCTCGCGGTGCTCGAGTGGCCGCCAGAGCCGGCGGCATTCGCGTCACCTTGATTGATGAGCGTATGACCCGCTCCATTTTGCTGCAAGCCAAACACGCCGGCATTGCTGCCCAACGCCTTGCCGAAATCAAAAGCCGTCAGGAAGATATTCAAGAGGTCGTCAGTCAAAGCAGTCGTTTCGCCAAACTTTTGGAAATGAACTCCCAAGTGGTCGGTAATCTGATTTATCTGCGCTTTGAGTTTCATACCGGTGATGCCTCGGGCCACAATATGGCCACCAATGCAGCGGATAAAATTATTCCTTGGTTATTGGCCGAATACCCGGATTTGGATTATGTATCGATTTCGGCCAACTACTGCACCGATAAAAAAGTCTCGGCGGTTAACGGTATCTTAGGCCGAGGTAAATACGTGGTTTGTGAGACCACTATTCCTGCCAAGCTCTGTCAGCGATACTTAAAAACCACACCGCAAGCGCTGGTGGATCTGCATATCAAAAAAGACCTGATCGGCAGCATTGTTTCCGGTGGTCTGCGAACCGCCAATGCCCATGTCGCCAATATGCTGTTAGGTTTTTATCTCGCCACCGGACAAGATGCCGCCAATATCGTTGAAGGCTCTCAGGCCATCAACCATGCCGAAGTCACCCCGGAAGGCGATTTGTATTTTTCAACCACCCTCCCTAACTTGATTGTCGGCTCGGTCGGCAACGGTAAAGGCTTGGATTTCGTTTTGGAAAACCTGCGTTTATTGGGCTGTGCTGACGACTCTCTGCCTGCCGGAGGCAATGCTCGTCGCTTGGCCTGCATTGCCGGTGCGACCGCATTTTGTGGTGAACTGTCCTTACTTGCGGCGCAGACCAATCCGGGTGAGCTGATGCAAGCGCATATTAAACTGGAACGCCAGCACAAGGCCTAAAACGGCATAGCCGCAAAGAGAACCGATGAGCACAGAATTTCAGGCACAACAGGTTAATCGTCGCAAGCAAGATCATATCGATGCCGTGCTCAATGACCCGCTAGTCGAGCGAGGCAATAGCGGTTTCGAAAGCATTCGCCTGCAACATCGCGCCTTGCCCGAATTGGATTTCGCCCGCCTCGACAGCTCAGTACGTTTTTTACATAAACAGCTCGACCTGCCTCTTCTGATCGCATCAATGACCGGAGGCAGTGGCGAAAACCTGCAGCATATCAACCGCCATTTAGCCGAAGCCGCGCAACAAGCAGGCATCGCCATGGCGGTGGGTTCACAACGAGCGATGATCCTCGATAAGGCCGCACAAGCCAGTTTCGATATCCGTCGCTACGCCCCCGACATTCCGTTAATTGCCAACTTGGGAGCGGTGCAACTGAATTACGGTTTCGGAGAAGATGAAGCGCGCCGTGTTATCGATATTCTTGAAGCCGATGCGCTTTATCTGCACCTCAATCCGTTACAAGAATTGATTCAGCCCGAAGGCGATACCAATTTTGCCCATTTGCTGGAAAAAATCGCCCAATTGCAAAACAAAATCGATGTGCCGATTATCCTAAAAGAAGTCGGTTGTGGTTTAAGCGATAAAGACATTGAATTGGGCTTATCCGCCGGTATCCGTTATTTTGATATAGCCGGTCAAGGCGGTACTTCATGGAGCCGCATCGAATCGCATCGATCCGACAACAGTCTTGGCGAACTGTTCCAGGATTGGGGACTGACCACTTTGCAGAGCTTAGAGCAAGCTAGAGCCTACCAAAAACAAGGCTATTTTATTGCCAGCGGCGGCATACGAAACGGTATTGATATGATAAAAGCTGTTATAATGGGCGGCCGAATTTGTGGTATTGCGGCGCCATTTTTGGCTCCGGCACAAGACTCAACAGAAGCCGTATTAAAAACGATCGGGCAATTTAAGCAGGAATTCCAGACCGCTCAGTTTTTGCTGGGTGTAGATAAGGCGCCTAAATTGCATTTAAACAAACAGCTGGTTGTTGCCGACTGACTCACAGAAGAGACTGCGCAACAGGCTTAAGCCAAACAGCGATAATAAAAAGATATACACTCCGTTAATGATGAAAGTTGGTATTGATCTTATTCACTTTGCAACCGCCGATTACTACCTCGGTCTAGATACTTTTGCCGAGGAAAAACAGACTGAGCTCGACAAGTATATCGTTGGTATCGGCCAGGAAAAAATGTCGATCGCCCCGCCGGATGAAGACATTGTCAGCCTGGCCGCCAAAGCCGCAGCGCCGATCCTAGAAAAAATCGATGCCAGCCAGATCAGCGCGGTGTTGTTTGCTACCGAAACATCGGTTGACCAATCCAAATCGGCCGGTGTGTTTTTGCATGGTCTGCTGGAACTGCCGAGCCGTTGCCGAGTGGTCGAATTCAAACACGCCTGTTATGCCGGCGCGGCCGCCTTGCAGATGGCAACCACCATGGTCAAGGCCAACCATAAAGAAAAAATTCTTGTTATCGCAGCAGACATCGCCAAATACGATGTTGATACCTCAGGCGAAGCGACCCAAGGCTGTGGCGCCGTTGCCATGCTGGTAAGTGCTAATCCACGTATTATCGAAATCGAATCCGGCTCCGGTTACTACACCGATGATGTTATGGATTTCTGGCGTCCTAACAACAGAACCACCGCCTTGGTGGACGGTAAATATTCCACCAAAGTGTACTTGAATAGCCTGAAACACGCTTGGCAGCATTTTGTTGAAGAGACCGGACGCAAGTTTGAAGACATCGATTACTTCTGCTACCACATTCCATTTACCAAAATGGCGGAAAAAGCGCATAAGACTCTGGTTAAAAAAGTCGCGGCCAGCGTGACTCAGGAACAATTTGATAAGCAAACATTGCCGAGCCAAGTCTATAACCGCATTGTCGGTAACAGTTACAGCGCTTCACTATTTGTCGGCTTTATTTCATTGCTGGATAATGTCAAAGACAACTTGGCCGGTAAAAGGGTCAGTTTTTTCAGCTACGGTTCCGGCTGTGTCGCAGAGTTTTTCAGTGGTATTATCCAGCCCGGCTATGAAAAAGTCTTAATGACCGGTGATCACCTACGCCAGATTGAACAACGTCAACCGTTAAGTTACCAGCAGTATCTGGACTATTATCACAATCAAGAAACTCTGCCGGAAAACATTATTTTTCCGCAAACCAATAAAGGCCCATACCGTTTAGCGGGTATTGATGACCATAAACGCTATTACGAAAAAACCACTGATTCACAATAGGCGCTTGACTGTTTCGTATATGTCGAGCACGCGCTAATTGTTCAACCGGAAGGCGACCATGCAAACACTTTGTTCAGCACCTGCCAAACTGATTATTTCCGGTGAGCACTCGGTGGTTTATGGCGCTCCTGCCCTAAGCATGGCTATAGAACGCTATGCGCAATGCCGCTGCGAGCTCGATGAACGGCAAACCAGTGGTCTGAGCATAATTCTCGATGACCTTAACCAAAGCCAGCGCTTTGCGCTCGCCGAATGGCATCAAATCGCCGTTGAACTGGAAACCCGTTTTGTCCTCTTTCAACAAAATGCGATTGCCATCCAAAACGTTCTCAATACCCCGTTCGAACTCATTATTTGCGCTTTCCACCTGTTTGAACAGGAGTTCGGTTTGAACCGTGGCCACTGGCAGGTCCAATTATCCTCAGAAATTCCTATCGGACGAGGCTTGGGCAGCTCGGCGGCGATTATCGTCAGCGTGTTAAAGTCGCTTGTGGTCCAACACCAACTGCACTGTAGCGATATGCAATTACTCGCTCTTGCCAAACAGGTCGAATCACGCCAGCATGGCCGATCTAGCGGTCTTGACCCGGCCACTTCAATACTTGGCGGCCTGATACGTTTTGAGCAACAGTGCCCGACTAAATTCAGCGAAACAAATCCCCCTTCAATCAATGCTTGGCTGATCGATAGCGGCAAACCCCAAAGCACGACCGGGCAAGCGGTGTCTCAGGTGCGCAATCAATTTGCCGACAATCAACCGCTTTGGCAGCAGTTCAGCCACACCACCCAATCCCTGAGTCAGGCTTGGCAAAATAGAGATATCAAGGCCGTTAAAGCTGCCATTGAAAAGAACCAACAACTATTAAACAGCATCGGCGTGGTGCCCAGAACGATTGAGAATTTTATCGGTTTATTGAGCAAACACTATCAAGCAAGTGCAAAAATATGTGGTTCCGGTGCCATTAAAGGCGATAATGCAGGAATCATTCTCTGTGTAGCGGACGAGCCACCTGTGGATTTATGCCGTCAATACGGCTTTGATATCAACCCAATCGCAATGGATTTGAGGGGCGCCCTGTGTCAGCAAAACTAAAAAAATGGCAAAGCCAAGCGCCGGCAAACACCATGATTCTTGGTGAGCATAGCGTGGTCTATGGCCATCCGGCAATAGCCTGCGCAGTGGATCAATATGTCACGATTGAATGGCAGCAACGCTCTGATAAAGGTCTGCATATTGTTTCCGCGTTGGGAGAACACCATACCCAAATCAACCAGATCAGCAAACATCCGAAATTAAACTTTGTCATTGCCGTACTTCAAGCGTTTCAAAGTCGTCTCAATTTTGGTTTGGATATCACCATTCACAGTGAATTCTCATCAACCATTGGATTGGGTAGTTCGGCGGCGGTATTAGCGGCGATGATTTCCGGCTTGAACCACATTTGCCAAGCACAGCTTACCCTTATCGAACAATTCAGTCTCGGCCATAAAATCATCATTGATATTCAAGGGCGCGGTTCCGGTACCGACTTGGCCGCCAGTCTGGCTGGTGGAATGATTTTTTTCCAACCGGTTAATGAAAACCAAGCCAAGCCGATTATCAAAAAACTGCCGATCAACCTACCGTTGGTATTGATCTATAGTGGCTATAAGACGCCTACCGCCGAGGTCTTGAAACAGGTTGCCATTGACTGGCAGGACAAACCGAATAAACTGAAAATGCTGTATCGCTCTATGGCCAAAATCACTCGTGGTGCGCTTTATGCGCTGGAACACCATCAATTTGAGAACTTTTACCAAGCCTGCAAAGACTATCAAAAACAGATGGAAAACCTTGGCGTCAGCGACAGTGTTTTGGATGAGATCATTATGGCGCTAAATGGTTGTGCCGATATTCATTGTGCGAAAATATCCGGTTCGGGTCTTGGCGATTGTGTATTAGGCATAGGCGAACTTAACCTATGCTCGAATCAAGCGCAGAAAATCCTCAGCCATTACCAAAGCATCCAAATTCAAATTAGCCAACAAGGCGCCTATAGCGAAGCGCTATAATTTAACTTTTTTCATTACTCTGCCGTTTAACTGGAACAAAGCTTTATGCCAACCTCAACAACACTTTCCCGCCAACAACTTTTTGTTAATCAGGTTTTAACGCAATCTGCACAAACAGAACCCTTTGAGGCAAAAAAAACTCAAGGTACGGGTAAGGCTCCGGTCAATATCGCTTTGAGTAAATACTGGGGAAAACGTGATATCGAGTTGAACCTGCCGCTAAACGGCAGTGTTTCCATTAGTCTGCCGGGGTTGGGAACAGAGACCGAGATTAGCCTGATTGAAGCCGCAGAGGATAAGGTGTTGTTAAACAACGAGCCACTGCCAGCGGAGCATGCTTTTGCCAAACGGGTGAGCAAGTTTCTTGACCTGTTCCGCGGTGGCGACAATCAACACTTCGCCATCAACACCTATAACAGCGTACCTACCGCCGCCGGATTGGCATCATCCGCTTCCGGTTATGCGGCCTTGGTACTGGCATTAAATGACCTGTTTGACTGGCAACTCAATGGTCAACAATTATCTCTATTGGCACGCTTAGGCAGTGGCAGCGCGAGCCGCTCGCTATTTAACGGTTTTGCTTTATGGCATAAAGGCGAGAACGAAAACGGCCTGGACAGTTTTGCCGAAGCCATCGACACTAAATGGCCGGAATTTTGCATCGGCCTAGTTGAGGTCGACATCAAAGAAAAACCGCTAAGCTCGACCCAAGGCATGCAGAATACGGTCAATACTTGCGATCTTTATCAGGCTTGGCCGGAACAGGCCAACCGAGATATGCAGAGCATTATTGAAGCAATTCAAACAAAAGACTTTGCCGCACTCGGAAAAACCGCTGAACACAACGCCCTTTCCATGCATGCCACCATGATTGCCACCTGGCCGCCGATTGTCTACTGGCAGGCCGAAAGTGTCACCGCTATGCATAAGGTCTGGCAACTTAGAGAACAAGGCATTGAAATCTTTTTCACGATGGATGCCGGCCCTAATTTGAAACTGCTGTTTCTGGAAAAACAAAAGCCTGCAATTAAGCAGGCTTTCGGTGATATTCGAATTATCGAACCTTTTAAAGACTGATTCAGCAAGAACTGTAGTGATTTCTGCAAGACCAAGTCTGCAAATAACGCCTTAATACTCTATTTGACCACGGTCAAAGTCGGTTTCTTTTTGGCTTTTTTCGATTTCGATTCAGCCCCCGATTCCGACTTATCTTTTTTGACATTGCCCTTAACCGAGGTTAAGGTTGGCTTTTTCGCGTCATCCAAAGCTTGCTGCTCGGCATCGCCTGCCTCTTCAGGATAAGGCTCTGCCGGGAAAGGCATCCCCTGTCCATTCTCACGGGCAAAAACCGCCAAAACCGCTTCCGGTGCAAACCATAACTGATGTTCAACACCTTGAAAACGCGCCTTAAAGCTAAACATCTGATTATTAAAATCAGATGCCATAATCGCATCCGGGTGCACATTCAAGACAATCATGCCTTCCTGAACAAATTGACGCGGCACTTGCGTACCAGGATAGCCCGCATCAATTTGCATGTGCGGCGTCCAACCATTGTCAACAATCCAATCATAGATTGCACGGATCAAATAAGGTCGATTAGAGATCATGGTTTCACCTGACATATCTAAAGCCAATTAGATTACGTCACGCATATCGATTTCATCATCAGACATACTTTCAACGAACATCTCACGACTTAGCACTTTCTCAGCGTAATCCATAATCGGCTTGGCCCCTTTTGGCAACTCAATACCCAGCGAAGGCAAACGCCATAGCAATACCGCCATACTGATATCAACCAAAGAGTAATCGTCACTCATAAAGAATTCTTTATGTTCAAATACCGGAATCAACTGGATCAAACGCTCTTGCAGATCACGTCGCGCCGTTTTCACAGCGGCTTCATCATCACTATTCGCAATGGTATCAATCAATGGGTACCACTCGGTTTCAATCTGACGTAGCAACTGACGCGCACGCGCTTTCGAAATCGGATCCACCGACATTAGTGGTGGATGCGGAAAACGCTCATCCAAATACTCGATAATAACCTGTGGATCATACAAAACCAAATCGCGGTCAACTAAAGTCGGTAGAGTGGCGTAAGGGTTCAATTCCAACAAGTCTTCCGGCAAATTATCCGGTTCAACTTCAATGATATCCATTGGAATATCTTTTTCCTTAGCAACCAGACGTACACGGTGACAACTTGGGCTTTTTGAATCGGAAAACAACACCATAACCGAACGTTTGGTGACAGGTACATCTGACATGGACTTCTCCTAAATAAGGGTGCGAAATTTGTTACACACCACAAAAAAACTCTAAAAACGGCTATAGCATCAGACTATAGGGGTAATTCTTTTTTTGTGCCCAATACGGATTTCCCAACGCATTTCTACAAAGACACAACCAATTCATTAATTATACACCCTCTGTCAAGAGGCTAGGCATTCGGCCAACACCTTGAATGGTATTCTCAAGCCTTATCTAGGGAATAGGCGATGACCTCTTCAAGTCGACTCGCCCCCTGCTGTAGCAGCAATAAACGATCGAACCCCAAGGCGACCCCACTGCAAGCCGGCAAACCATAGTGTTCCAGAGCCTCTAGCAGCCTATTGTCCAATGGCACCTGCTCCAGCCCCGCTTGCTGGCGTTGCTGTAAAGATTCATCAAAGCGCTGACGATAAAGTTCGGCATCCTGCAATTCCTGATAACCGTTTGCCAACTCCATACCATTGACAAACACTTCAAAACGCAAGGCCTGCGCTGTATTCTCACTATCCAACTGTGCCAAGGCGGCATCCCTAGCGGGAAAATGGGTGATGATGCTGACCGCCGATTTACCAAGTTGAGGTTCGATTACTTCGGTTAACACCAGCTGTTCCCATAAGGCGGTATCCTCATCTTGCAAACCGATAATTTCCGGCACCCCGTTTTGTGCCAAACAATGCTGAAACTGCTCGCTGCCAGCCCCAAAGACATCTTCTATCTGGGCATATTTGGCGAACATCTGCCGATAAGTCAACTGCTCGACCTGTGCACATTGCGCTAAAACCGGCAATAAAACCGTTTGCAACAGGCCTACCACCTCATCAATCAAATCTTGCATGCTAAAGTCGAGACGATACCACTCCAACATAGTAAATTCGACCTGATGACGCGGACTCAAATCTCCGTCACGAAACACCTTGCCGAGATAAAAAATATCGCCGCTGCCTTCAGACAACAAGCGCTTCATCGGGTATTCAGGCGAAGTATGCAGATAATAACGCTGCTTATCCTTAAAGCCGGGCACCTTGACTTGAGTCGTCAGCGAGGCCAAATGCAGGTCAGGCGTTGCAGCTTGCGATAATATCGGCGTATCAACCTCCAAGACATCTCGCGCATAAAAAAACGCCCTAACCTGAGCAAGCAGATTAGAGCGTTTTTGCAAGCGTTGGCGTGCAGACGCCATCAACTTATTTGGCACGAGAGACGTATTCGCCTTTTTCGGTGTTGACGATAATCTGCTCACCTATCTGTACAAATAGCGGGACTTGAACCACGGCACCGGTAGAAAGCGTTGCTGGCTTGCCGCCTGTTCCGGCTGTATCGCCCTTGAGACCCGGATCAGTTTCAACGACTTCTAAAGTTACCTGCTTAGGAGGGATTACCGAAATCGGCTGACCGTTAAATAGCGTTACCGTACAGATATCCTGTTCGATCAACCATTTAGTAACATCCGCCACGGCTGACTCGGCTGCCTGATACTGCTCAAAAGAGGTTTCATCCATAAAATGCCAGAACTCACCATCGTTATAAAGATACTGAAGATCGGTATCCACAACATCGGCTGCATCGACTTTTTCACCCGACTTGAAAGTTTTTTCCAAAACACGGCCAGTCATTAGATTACGATATTTAACACGGTTAAAGGCTTGTCCTTTACCCGGTTGGACAATCGTGTTATCAATAATCGTACACGGCTGCCCATCCATTAGGAATTTCAAACCGTTTTTAAATTCGTTAGTGCTATATGTTGCCATTCTTTTATCCTGTATCTTTAAAACAGTACTTAACTTAAAATAGAAAAATAATCCGCGTATTTTAGCGCAAATTGAAGCAACATAAAATTATCGCGATAATTCAAAGGCGATTTTATTTCCCTGCTGAAGAAAACCCGCGGCTATAAACGCCTATATAAAACCATTACAACCATCTATGCAAACAGCAGAAAACAATAAAATTTATCTAAAACAACCCATTTAGCCCCAAACTATGAACTCAGCACTCAAACAAAGCGCGCAAAAAGAGCAGCCAGCCAAAACCATGCAAGCGGTTAATAAGATGTTAGCCCGAGTAGAGATTAGCAGCGAACAAATTCCTCTATTGGCCGAAACCGCGTTTGCCTTTAAAGCTCCTCAACATTTTATTGAGCAAATTAAAAAACAACCGACCGCTGATAACCCGCTACTGAAGCAGATTTTACCGGTTGCCGCTGAATTAGACAGCGTTCCCGGGTATAGCGAAGACCCGGTTGCCGATTTAACCTTTAACCCCCAACCGAGTCTGATTCATAAGTACCACGGTCGCGCTTTGATGATCGCCAGCCCTAAATGCGATATCCACTGCCGCTACTGTTTTCGCCGTCATTTTCCTTATGAAGAGCAGGTCAATCAACGTCATTGGCAGAGTGCGCTGGATGCGGTCAAAGCCGATAGCAGCATTCATGAATTGATACTTAGCGGCGGTGACCCGATGAGTCTGTCGGAAAATGCGTTGATGAAACTGATCAGATTAATTGATGATATTGAACAGATTAAAACCCTGAGGATTCATTCACGCACTCCGGTTGCCGCTCCCGATCAGGCACCACGGCAGCAGTTCTTGTCGTGGCTGAAAAACACCCGTTTGAAGGTGGTCCTGGTGGTGCACTGCAATCATGCCGATGAGCTCTCAACACAGACCGAAGCCTTATTCAACCTATACCGTCAGGCCGGTGTGACATTACTCAATCAAAGCGTATTGCTTAAAGGGGTAAATGATAATGTCGAAACCTTACAACAGCTAAGCCATAAGCTTTTTGAGCAAGGCGTTCTGCCCTACTATTTGAATCAACTGGATAAGGTCGCCGGATCGGCGCATTTTGAAGTCAACGATGAACAAGCCATCGCCCTGCATAAGGAGCTGCGCGGTTTACTGCCGGGCTATCTGTTACCTAAACTGGTAAAAGACATTGTCGGACGCAGTTCAAAGACACCGCTCGCCTAATTCGGTTAGGGCAAGTCATAGCGCTGTTTAAATGGGCAAGGCCCGGCAAATGGACTTAAGTTCTGCAACCAGTCCGGTGCCGTATAAAACTTCTCATTAACCGGCTTTATGACCTGCTCACGGTATAGAGAATAATTAAACTCGTGCCCTTCTAGCCAGTAATATTGCGTCATTGCATTGATCTGCAAGCTCTGCACGTCCAACTTGGTAAAATAGGGCTCGACCTTTGCCAAATCCTTCTGATGGGTAATCAAAAGCTTAAGGGTACTGCCATCCAAGCCTTTATAGTCAATCAATTTGTCATCTTCACGGCCGTATTTGGACTGGCTGGCAAAGACATGAATCTGATCATTCTGACAATGATAGGCCAACGCCGACTGGCTGCTGTAATCCAGCGTGAAAAATGACGTTTGTTGATCAATCGGTAAAGCCGAACACACCTTGGCCGGTGTTTTATAAAGAGCGACCTGATGTCTTTGCGATTCACCGATCAATTGTTCGGCCCAATTCAGTGCTAATAAAATCGCCACACCGGCAATTAATGAAAGCCAAGCGTTAAAACTCAATAAACGACTTAATTGTCGGTCATTTAAGCGCGCATAGAAAACATATAGCAAGCTCACCGCAATCAAAGGCCAATGCAAGCCGACACTGTTTTTAAAACTGACTACCAGCAACACCAGCAATAACGGCAAGGTCGCAAACAAGATCAGCGCGGGCAGTTTATTGGCATAATTGATATTAATCAAAGGTGCTAACTTCAGCGCTTTCAAGCCATACCAAACGCCTAAGGGCGATAACAGCACCAGCAGCATTAACAGATAGCTGAGGACATTCATCATGTCGAAATGGCTTTCCGCGGTACGCGAAAAGAAGTTGAACAGAATATTGTTCCAACAATGTGCGGCGTTGAATAACCAGTTTTCAAGCAGTGCGATAACAACCAGTGCGATCATTACGGCGAGTTGCTTCCAATTGAATTGACGCCACTGCCAAAGGCTGAAAAGCAAAAGACCAAACAGCATAAAGGCGGCAAAGTATTTGGCCAAAAACGCCAAACCTAAAAACAATCCCGCCAAAATCGCATCGAGCCACTTCCGGTAGAGGTAGGCACGGCTAAAGAAAAACACTCCCAACACTGCCACAACCACCAGCACCGTATCATTCGCGGTGACCACAAACATCAATGAAATGGGCGAAACAAAAAACACCAACGCAGTATAAAACGCGACCGGCTTTTTATCCGGCATCTGCATGATGACAAACTGATAGATCAACACGCTGATCAGCACGGCGCCAAAAAACGCAAACGCACGGTACCAATAAAGATTGTCGGCAACTTGCGACATGGCGGCCAAAAGCCAGCCGACTGCCGGCGGATGGTCATAATATCCCCAAGACAGATTTTGACCCCAGCCGATAAAATAGGCTTCATCACCGGTTAAGGGCAACAAAGCGATCAGTAGGATTTTGATAACAATAAAAGCGGCCAGCAAGATTTGCTGTGCGCGGGACAATTGCGAAATAAAAGAGGTGAATGCCGTGAACATAGATTATTGATTACCTTAAAAGTCCATCGTGCCGACTAAACTGAAAGCGCGACTAAAATATAGGCAACCAAGACACCGACCAGAATACCGGCGCCGATTTCAATTCGACTATGACCGATACGCTCTCTTAATTGAACTGAGTTCTGAGCCTTATTCAGCTGATTGATGAGCGTGGCGTGTTTGCCGACTTGTCGCCTTAAGCTATTGGCATCGAGCATGACGATAAATGCCAAGGTCAAGGCAACGCCAAATGCGGCACTATCAATACCGTGTAATAACGCGATCAACATCGCCATACTGCTGACAATGGCGCTGTGGTTACTTGGCAAACCACCATAACCGATCAAGCCGAACGCCAACTGCTTGGCACGAATCGAATTGATAATAAACTTGGAGACACCGGCAACCAGCCAGGCGATAAACGGAGTGATCAAATAAAGATAATCGGCCAGATAAGGCATTAAAGGAGCGCTCATTAAGCTCCTCCTTGCGGCCATAACGCCCATAGACAAGTACCAATCCAGGCAATGACGGTCAGCAACAACTGTTTATCGGCAATCAACGCTTCGGTCGGCGATTCACCTTTACCTAAAGCCTCACTGATATACCAGTAACGGAACAAGCCAAATAAAACGAAAGGAATCGTCATGACCATTTCCGGGCGCGCGTTCATTACAAACAGACTATAGAACAATAAGGCACCGGTGGCTGACATCTCAGCGTAGCGGTCAATCAAGGCAACCGAATATTTCGCCAAAACTTCACGCCCCTGCTGGGTAGTCTGCATAAGTTCCTGACGGCGTTTGATCGCGGCAAGATAAAGCGCCAGACACAAGGTGGTGACAAACATCCAGCTCGATACCGGTACCGAAATCGCCATGGCTCCGGCATAGACGCGCAATACAAACCCGCTGGCGATGGTAAAGATATCCAAAACAGGCTGATGCTTGAGATAAAAGCTATAGGCGACATTCAACAATAAATAGGCGATGATAACCGCCATGACCATCGGCTGGACCACAAACCCTATTAGCAAAACAGCATACAACACCGCCAGTAACATTTTGGCCTGCGCCGGCAAAACCTGTCCGGAAGCCAGCGGGCGTTTTTTTGATTTGACCGGGTGCAGGCGATCGCTCTCTATATCCTGCAAATCATTGACGATATAAGTGGCCGAAGCGGCGATTGAGAACAGGACAAAGGCAATCAGCGCTTCGGAGATGGCGACAACATCTAGAAACAGTCCGGTAAACATCAATGGCGCAAACACAAAGGTATTTTTCAGCCATTGATGTGGACGCATCAATTTTATTAAACCAAGTAAAGCGGAAGACTTTTGCGGATTAGCTGCGTCAAGCTTATCGGAAGTGTTAGAATTCATGTAATTATTTCTGCCTACGTTAATTGGCTAGCTTATTAAGCTAAACAGAGTCAAATCCACTCATAAAATTAGCAGGGCATAGAACTGCGTAAATAACCTATAATTCTTTACAATATCAGCCCGGAAAATAGACCCAAAAGCCTACTGAATGAAGATTGCATTAATGTACACGATTTTCGCCGTTCTCGCCACTGCGGCTAATATCGTCAGTCAAGATATCACCCACCGAATCTATCAAGGCCAATTTGAGCTATGGCTTTCTATTTTTGTCGGCACCGCCGTCGGCTTGGTAGTGAAATATTTTCTCGACAAACGTTATATCTTCCAATACCAGACCACCTCGATTGGCCACGGCAGCAAAACTTTCTATCTTTATACCTTGATGGGGGTAGCCACCACCGTTATCTTCTGGGGATTCGAAGCCGCTTTCGACGCCATTTATCAGACCCAGCAGATGCGTTATATCGGCGGTATCATCGGCCTGGCAATCGGCTATTTTGTTAAATACCAGCTCGATAAACGTTTTGTGTTTCGTTAATGATTAATATTTCACAACAGGCTTTTTAGCATGAATCATGTCAGCAAAATCTCCGGTTGGGGACGTTACCCGCAAATCGATAGCCAGGCACTACCGGCAAATAGCATGCAACAGGTTCAGCTGCATATTGCGCAAAGCGGCTCGCTGCTTGCCCGAGGATTGGGGCGCAGTTATGGCGACAGCAGCCTGAGTGAACGCCACATCCCCATGCAACGTTTGGATTATTTTATCGATTTTGACGATAACACAGGCGACCTGCTCTGTTCCGCAGGCGTCAGTTTGGCCGAAATCCTCGAGCATTTTGTTCCGCTCGGCTGGTTCTTACCTGTCACCCCCGGCACTCAGTTTGTCACCATCGGTGGCGCCATCGCCAGTGATGTGCATGGCAAGAACCATCACTTGCACGGCAGTTTCTGCGAACATATCAATTTTCTGAAAATCTGTCTCGCCAATGGTGAAATGGTGCGCTGCTCGGCAAACGAAAACAGTGCGCTGTTTCATGCCACCTGTGGCGGCATGGGCTTGACCGGCATTATTGTCGAAGCCAGCCTGCGTTTGATTCCTATTAACAACCGTTTTATTGCCGAGACCACCTTAAAAACCGCAAATCTAAGCGAAACCTTGCAAAGCTTTGAGCAGACGCAGGATTTCACCTATTCGGTAGCCTGGATCGATTGCCTTGCCAAAGGCGCCAACCTTGGGCGCTCACTGATAATGTTGGGCGAGCATGCCGGAGACGAAGCCGATCAACTATATGCCCGAGACCTATCCAAGCAAATCAACAAAGGCCAGCTGAGCATGCCTTTTAATTTGCCGCAATTCACCCTTAACCGCTATAGCATCAAGGCATTCAACAGCCTTTATTACCATCGCGTCACGAGCCCGAAAAGCGAACGTATTGTCGACTATCAGCCGTATTTTTATCCATTGGATAAGATCGCCCACTGGAATCGTATGTACGGTAAGTCGGGCTTTGTACAATACCAGTTCGTCATTCCTAAAGAGGCGGGACAAGAAGGCTTACATAAGATTTTGCACGAAATAGCGCAAAGCCAACGCGGCTCTTTTCTAGCGGTTCTCAAGCTATTCGGTAAAGGCAATGACAATCTGCTCAGCTTTCCGCAACAGGGTTATACCTTGGCCTTGGACTTTAAACTGGACAATAATCTTTTTGCTTTTCTGCAACGACTCGATGCCATTGTGCTCGACTACGGCGGGCGCATTTATCTGACTAAAGATGCGCGTATGTCGGAACAGACATTCAAACAGAGTTACCCACGCTGGCAAGAGTTTCAAGAGGTTCGCGAGCACTATGGCGCCCTGGAGAAATTCAACTCTTTGCAGTCACAACGCCTCGGCCTTTAGCGCTTGAAAACAGACGAATTCATCGGCTTTTTGCTATAGTAGGCAACTACTCGGTTGAGATGCTTCAACCCATTAACTTTATGTTTATACTGATGCGAGACGCTTTATGACCAACGCTGCTGCCAATCAAACTAAAAATATCGTCATTATCGGCGCCACCTCGGCGATTGCTCAGGCCACTATCCGCGAATATGCCAAACAAAACCACCGTCTGTTTCTAGTGGCTCGCAATAAAGAACAGCTCAACTTGATTAGCGATGATGCCAAATTACGCGGCGCACATGAGGTGGATAAGTTCTATTTGGATACCACCGATTATGAGGCCCATAGCGAGTTAATGAACTGTATCAATGAAACACTGCCTAGCATAGATATCGTTTTGATCGCTCATGGCACTCTGCCGGATCAAACAGCGTGTCAAAACAATGTCGCACTGATGATGCAAGAAGTCGAAATCAATGCGCTCAGCACCATTGCCTTATTAAGCCATCTTGCCAATCAGATGGAAACTCAGCAAACCGGCGATATCGCAGTGATCACCAGTGTTGCCGGTGATAGAGGTCGTCAGTCGAATTATATCTACGGTGCGGCAAAATCGATGGTGAGCACCTTTTTACAAGGGCTGCGTAACAGACTTTATAGCAAGAACATTAATGTGCTGGATATCAAACCGGGCTTTGTCGACACACCGATGACGGCGAGTTTTAAAAAAGGCTTGCTTTGGGCACAGCCTGAACAGGTTGCCAAATCGATTGTCAAAGCCATCGATAAACGTAAATCGACTCTGTACACACCATGGTTCTGGCGTTTTATTATGCTGATTATCCGCAATATCCCAGAAACCATTTTCAAACGCCTGAAGCTCTAATCAGCAAACTCAGATTAAGACGTTGTTAACAGACCAATCACAAAACCAGAATGATTCAATGAAAAACGCAGCCATGACATCTCTAATTAACACACCACAAAAAGCCAGTGTCGCACTGGTCGCCTTTATGACTTTGATTCACCTGATTATGGCGTTTCATGTCGAGCTGGGCGGAGATGAAGCGCATTATGCGTTATATGGATTAATGCCGGATTGGAGTTATTTTGACCATCCCCCATTAATTGGTTGGCTGCAGATGTTACCGATGGCACTGCTACCTTTTGACTGGGCGGCACGTTTGGTGCCGATTACCCTCTATGCCCTGCTCAATTACCTGCTGTATCGAGTCACCATCGAATTGTTTGGTGATCAAAGCGCCGCTGATAACAACGCCGGATGGCTCGGCTTTTTCAGTCTGGTCTTGCTTAACAGTAGTCTGATTCTTTCCCTGATGGGGATGGCGATGTTGCCTGATAACCCTTTGATGGTGATTGTTTTGGCGCTGCTACTGGTGATCAAAAGAATGATGGATAGCGGCAAGCGAATCCGCTTATCTTTATGGCTATGGCTCGGCGTACTGGTTGGATTGGCCGCTTTAGCCAAATATACCGCCATCACCATCGTGGTTTCTCTAGTGGCGATAATGCTGATGGAAAAACGTTTTTACTGGCTTAAACAGCCCGGTCTTTACCTAGCCGTTGCGATCAGCGCCCTGATGCTTCTGCCGGTGCTCTATTGGAATGCCAGTCACGACTGGGCATCGTTTATTTACCAGATTAACCACGGCACCCATAGCGACAGCTGGCAAATTGAACGCTTATTGCAAACCCAAGCCATTCAGTTGATTGTTTACAGCCCGCTCATTTTCGTTGCCGGCTGGTTAATGATGTTGAAAGCTAGCAACTATATCAACCCAGCCAATCACTCACGCCGTTTATTGTTGGCGTTTGCGCTACCTGTCACCTTACTGTTTGGTTGGGGATCCGGTTTTGAACCGAGCTTGCCGCACTGGACATCCTTGGCTTGGCTATTGTTGATTCCGATCGTTGCTGACAGCCTATGGCAACAACGTCAAAAGCGCTGGGTCAAGAACGTAATAGCGGCTCACCTATTGATTATGGTGCCTCTGGTCTTACTGTTGCATAGTTTTATCTATCAGCCGTGGATTGCATTTGCCGATTACAAACACCCATTACAAGGTGATTATGGCTGGCCTGAAGCGGCGGCCAAAGCCGAACAGTTACAACAGCAAATCCAGCAACAAAGTGATGCAAAAAAACCGGCACTGTTCGTTTCCAACTGGAGTTATGCCAGCCACCTGGCTTGGTATGCCAGACCACAACCGGTATTTATCACCAGCTCCATGCAGACCCAGTTTGAGTTTTGGTATGGCCGTCCACAAGCGGGAATGGATGGATTGTTGGTAGCACCTCATTACGAGCCGAACCCACCGCTGACCAATGAAGCCAACCACTTCGAGTCATGTCAGCGAATTGACCAGTTAGATATGCACGGTGATGACAATATTATTGTCAGCTACTATTTCTATCACTGCCGCAATTACTTGCCTTAGGCCGCCCATGCAAGCTATCGATTCCAGCGCGAATAAAAGCATTTTCATCTTGCCGTTTCTGTGGTTCTTCAAAGCCCTGATTTTGCCGTGGACACACGCCAAAGAGATCATCGCCCAGCCCAATAAAGCCTTTATCGAGGTCGATTTTCTTAAGGGGCTAAGTGTACTGATGGTAATCACCTTTCATGTCTTTTTTGCCGTCTTTGTGGTGTTTAAAAAACAGCCTGAAGCGCTGCAACTTTTCATTGATTCGATTCCGCCCGCAATGAGCTTTGTCTTGGGCTTTGACAAGGCGGTGGATATCTTTTTTATGCTCAGCAGTTTTTTATTGACCTACTCGCTGCTCAATATCCATGAGAAAAAACAGGATATCTCTGTCTCGCGTTTTTATCTGCACCGTTTCTTTCGAATTTATCCACTGTTTGTTGTTGCCTTGCTGCTCTACGGCTTGGCCGATATCGACAAACTTTTGCGTGATGGCTGGTACAGTTTGCTCTTTATTGAAAATATTTTCAGTAAAGGCATTATCCCCGTACAGTGGAGTTTATCGATTGAAATGCAGTTTTATCTGATTATGCCTTGGCTGATTTTATTGCTGCTAAGAAGCTGTCACGGTATTTTCTGGCTCGTGGTGCTGATAGTGCTTTCCGCCGGGGCCCGTTATTGGGTGGCCTTATCGGATGCGTTGATTTATCAGACGCCTTGGTATCAGATGTTCCAGTCAGAGCATATCAGCCTCTATATGGACAGCATGTATTATGTCATTGAAACACGCCTTACTCCGCTACTACTGGGAATGCTCTGGGCATGGCTGATCTTTTTTAAGCCTAATGCCCGCTTACAAAGCTCCGCTGTGGTCAAAGCCTTGGTGTGGATTAGCATGTTAAGTCTGATTTATATCAGCATGCGCTTTCCAGTCTATGCGGAAAGCTCTCATTACTATCAGGTATTTGACAGTCAAATCAATCTTGCCGCGATCAGCCTGCATCGCATTGTTTTCAGTGTCGCCATATTAGTACTGATCTTATTCGGTTTTTATCAACTAAAACCCACAGCAAGTTCGGTCCGGCAAAACCTGAAACAGCGCCTATTAGAAAATAAAACCTGGCGCCTGCTATCCGAAGTCGCCTACCCGATGTACTTTTTCCACTTTCCGTTTGTCGCCATTGCCTGGGTGCTCGTTTTGGGTACCACTGAGATCCATTCAATTGAACAGATTCGACTATGGATGCTGGCGCCGGTGATTGCCTTGGCGATAGCCATGACGCTGTATTTTTCTTTGTGGATGAACTTTCTGATCGAAGCGCGCTTTATCAAAATCGGAAAACAGATTGAAACCAAATGGTTTGCCGGGCATAATGCCCCTGCAAACCGAAAAAACTAATCAAAAACATCTAAATACCCTGAACTGACTATGATTTCTATTATTGTGCCTACCTATAAAGAGGTGGAAAACCTTGAACCTTTAAGCCAGATGATTGCAGAGGCAATGGTGGGTCTCGATTATGAAACCATTATTATGGATGACAACTCGCAAGACGGTTCTATTGAAAAAGCGCAAGCACTGTCGGCGCATTATCCGATTCGTTTAGTCAACCGCACAGAAAATCGTGGCCTATCACCTGCGGTAATCGATGGTTTTGATGAGGCCAAAGGCGAAATTGTCGTGGTCATGGATGCAGACCTGTCGCACCCGGCAAGCGCCATTCCGAAAATGGTCGAGCAACTACAAAGCCGAAGCAGCGATTTTGTTTTGGGCTCACGTTATGTGGAAGGCGGCAGTATCGATGACAGCTGGACACTATGGCGTTATATAAACTCTGTAGTCGCGACCATTCCTGCTCTGCCATTGACCAAGGTTAAAGATCCAATGTCCGGTTTTTTTGCGGTACGCAAGGCTGACATCCCAGAAAAACAGCAACTCTCACCTATCGGCTATAAAATCGCTTTGGAAGTGATGGTGAAGGGAAACTTTGCCAAGGTCTCGGAAGTACCAATCCACTTTGTCGATCGCGTACACGGTGAATCGAAACTGACCCTGAGTGAACAGCTTAAATACCTGCGTCACCTGCGCCGCCTCTATCAATACAAATTCAAAACCAAAGCCGAATTCATTCAATTTGCCATGGTCGGCAGCAGCGGTTTTATTGTCGATTTAGCAGTCTATCTGCTATTACAGATGTTTGGTGCAACGCATACGGTAGCGCGAGCCATCTCTTTCTGGCCTGCGGTTACCTGGAATTGGTTGTTAAACCGCACCATCACCTTTAACCATCGCGAAAAAACCAAAAAATCGACCCAATGGAGCGCATTTGCATCGAGTTCATTGCTCGGTTTTGGGGTCAACTTCGGAACCTATTACACCCTGACCGAATATGTACCGTTCTTTGCCGAACATACTATTTTGGCGTTGATTATCGGGGTATTGATGGGAATGGGATTCAACTTCTCGATTTCCAACCTGTTTATTTTCAAAAAACTGCGCGAAGAAGTCGATCACGAAACCCCATTGCGTAAGTAACTCAATAGTATTCACTCTTTACGAAAACTGAGCTGCTGCTGTTGCATGGCCTCAAAAGCGTCCAACAGCGGCTGATATTTAGTCTCGTTATTTTCCAGTTCCGCCAAAAGCTCATAAACCGCCTCAACGGTAGATAAGGAATCGACGTTTTTCTGCTTGCGAATTCGATAATTCGATGGGGATTTAGGCTCTAATAGAATTCTTGGCAAGGACTGCAGTACCTTATTGAGCTGTAATATCTTAAAACTCTTACGCCAACTGGCATCTATCACCAAGAGTCGAAATGGCTGGTTCATACCAATCAATTTTTCTGTACTGACCAACTCCACTTCTGGCAAATCAGCTTCGGTCGGCGGATAGAGAAGATAAACCGGTTCAGGCAAAGCTAACCAATTGAGAAACGCCTTAGCATTCTTTAGCCCTTCTTGTTTTTCCTGCTCTAGATTTTCACCAACCCAATAACGATAATTTTTAAGCGATAGACGCGCAATAACCGCAGTACCCTTGGCATTGAAGGTTTCATCCGGATGCTGAAGGATACCGACTTCAATGTCGTTATCAATCAGTGAGACAAATCCACAAAGACAGGTTTTTTCAGGTCTTTGACAATTTTGACAAACTTGTCGAGCCATATCTATCCACACCGTTAAAACTAGCTTAAGGGAAAAGCGATTGATAATAAATCTGCGGTCATTGTAGCAGACGTTTTACAATAGCTTCATGAGTCAATCTAAAAGCCCAGAAAACCGTTTATCAGCAACGCATAGCTTTGCACTTGCCGAGCCTGACGAGTTTTATCAAATCAGACATTTTCTCAAACGCCATAAAACACATGGCGCCAACCGAGACGATTGGATATTTACCGTTAAGCTCATTCATAGTGATAATAACGCGAGCGAAAACAAACCTTTAATTGGCATCGCACGTTTATTGCCGGTGGAGGATTCGATAACGACACTGTGGTTACGCGGTTTGTTTATCGCCCCTGAGCATCGCAATCAAGGCATAGCAACGGCGTTGCTTGAGTTTATTCACCAGCAATTGGTTGAGGACAAACATTTCGAGAGCATTACTAACATTGCGGCGTTTTCTGAAACACATTTGCAATTGTTTTATCAACAAAACCATTATCAACAACTGCTAGCAGAACAAATTGAAAAGGAACTCCCACCAAGCTTGTGGCAGAAATTCGATAACGCGAGTCGCAATAATAAAAGCTGGCTATGTTGGCAATTAACTATCTAAAATAGATAGCCTATCAACAACCCTGAGAGATGCTAAAGATTGCCCTCACCATCTTCTATTACGTTGACCTTAGCCTCTTCCAAGAGGTGATCGGGAATCTCTTTTTTGGTACGCCCGGCCAGCTCTTTTAGCATCTCGGCCTGACGTACCAGATTACCACTGCCCGATAGCATCTGCTTACGCGCTTTTTCATAGGTGGTTTGCGCTGTATTTAATTGGTTGCCAACCTTTTCAAACGATTCGACAAAACCAACAAACTTATCATGAACTTCCGCCGCGCGTTTGATCAGCTTAACGGTATTCTCAGACTGACGCTCATAACGCCAAAGCTGCTCGATGGTTTTTAAGGTGGTGAATAAAGTGGTTGGCGTGACCACTGCGACTCTTTGTTCAAAGGCGCTTTCAAACACAGAGCTATCGGCTTCAATCGCCATAAGATAAGCCCCCTCCACCGGAACGAACATCAATATGAAATCCGGTGCATTGAGCTTATCCAAATGTTCATAACGTTTATCCGCCAAGGTACTAATATGCTTCTTCAGACTGCTTAAATGTGCTTTAACAGCGCGCTGACGTGGATTTTCCGAATCACTGTTTAATGCTTGTTCATAATCGGTCAAAGAGACTTTTGAGTCGATAATAATGTGTTTATTGTCCGGCAGGTTAATAATGACATCAGGGCGAAGGCGACTGCCATCATTATTGGTAAAACTTTTTTCACGATCAAATTCAATGCCTTCGGTCAGACCGGAGCGCTCCAACAAACGCTCCAGTACCAGCTCGCCCCAATTTCCTTGCGTCTTGCTATCACCTTTGAGCGCTTGAGTCAGGTTATGCGCCTCTGTGGTCATTTGCGCATTCAAGGCCTGGAGCTGCTTGAGTTGCTCGGTTAGGCCGGCACGCCCTTCCAAATCTTCTTTATGCACCAGCTCAACACGTTCTTTAAAAGCATTCAAGCTTTGTTGCATCGGTTTGAGTACCGCTTCCATAGAGACCTGACTGCTTTGCTGAAACTGTTGCTGTTTCTGTTCGAAAATCTGATTGGCAAGGTTTTGGAACTCACTGCTCATCTGCTGTTTGGCATTTTCCAATAAGGCTATTTTCTCCGCCGCATTGGCTTTTTCATTGTCCAATTGGGTGGTTAACTCCGCCAGACGATTATCACTTTGTGCCAGTTTGTCACGCAATTCTTGGAGCTGCCCTTCTTTAGATAATTGAGTTGCTTTGAAGTCTTGCACTTGCTGCTGCAAAGCTTGATTTTCCGCGCCTAGAGCAGCGACTTTTTGTTGCGCCAACTCAAAGGATTGTTGTTGCTGTTGCCAAATCTGCTGCTCTTTAAGCAAGGTTTCAAGCTGATGTTGCAGTAACGCAATTTGCGTGTTTTCTTGCTGTAATTGACTCAGTTGATTTTTTTGTTTGCGCAATTCATTGAAGAACCAGAAACTGGTGGCGGCGGCCAGCCCTAATGCTGACGCCAGTAAAGTAAGAAGATCCATAAAATTAGAAAGACACTAGATTTGAAATAGGTTGATGTGAAGGCCGGGGGACTTTACTCATCACCGGCATCATTATTTTTTGGCTTTAGCGGTTCAGGCTTGGCATTTAGAATTTGAACCTGCTCTAAACGTTGTTTGACCGCCTTTTGTTCTGTTTTTGGCAATTGACGTTTACGTGCTTGGGCATCCAGCTTATGAGTATCAACCAACTTGCCTTGACGGGTTAACAGAGTTTGTCCGACCGGGACAATTTGCGTTTTACCCTTAACGGTAATGGGAACACCATTGGTGTTGGCAGCCTGCTCATTGATATCAATATACTTCGAAGGCGACTGGTTATACTTATTGTTTATGCGCACCAAGGTTGTGCCATCCGGCTTGACGATAATCGCCGAGATAGCCACTTTGGGTGGAATATAAATACGTTTTTTCTTCGGTTTGCTTTTCGTTTTCGGAAGAATTTTTTCTTCTTTCTGCTCTTCGACAAGCTTAGGGTTAAGATAACTTAAACGCTGTTCATCGATTTTCTGACGCTCTGCTACCGATAAAAACAAAGTTTTGAAGCCTTTAGAATGACGCTGCTGTATTTGTTGTAAATCATCGGCTTGCTCATCCATTACCTTAACAGCATCTTCTTTTGCCTCAGCCTTTTGATTGCTGTTATCAGTGTTATTTTGTGTTTCTTGAGCCTTGGCAACGGTAACAGCCATCATCAAGCTTAGCAATAACATATGCGTGATTCGTGTTCTCATATTAAAGCCTCATCACTTTTTCTTGCTTTCATGGGTATGGAAAACAATTAAATTACAACTGACCGTAACATTACCGTTGGTCAAATCAAAATTAGCCGAGACTTCATGTCCATCTGATTTAAGCCCCAAATCACAACTTTTTACCAAATATAACGGCGAAATTTTCTGGCTAATGGTTTCGAAAAGACGCAATAAATCCTCTTCATGCTGCAATGCCATTTTCATTGTCACATCGCTATAGAAAAACATGCCATTAGGAATTTTAATATTGGCAAACTGCCCTGAACTCAATGGTTTTTCCGGAGAAAAGCTGAAGGATAAGTCGGGGATAATGTACTGCTCTGTCATTTTAATTAACGAATCGGTCCAGAAAACACGATCCTGCTTCTTAACCAACCCCTTTTTTACCAGTTCCTGATATTTCTCACCGTATTCCTGATAGAGCCTAACCTGCTGCTGTAAAAAGCTTACTTGGCTACGTAGGGAGTTCAGTTTTTGCACCTTGGGCTTTTCTTGTGCGGCAAGTTCCTTGGTGATTTCTTCATACGCATACCAAGCTCCTGCGGCAAGCGCAGAAAGTAAAATCAACAACAAAAACGGCTTTAAAAAAAATCGTTTTGTTAAAGGGTCTTGAATAATGCTAGTTAGACTTGCCATCTTTCACCCTCACTACTACGCTAAATGCCAAGGCTCTGGTATCCCCTGGATTTGCTCTGATATTCAGTGCTTGGTTCAATCGTCGATTTAACGGTTCTTTTTGTAAATCAACCACTTCAGCACCATTCATATTTTGTAAATCGGCAACGAACTCATCGACCCATTGCACCGGTTTTTTATAAGTCTCATAAAACGGAAACACCCAACCTGAAATCTTGATCTCATTTCGATTACTGTCGAAGCGATCCAATGTTTTCCAGTCAATATCTGTTAATTGAATATTGCGATGCCGGGCAAAAACCTGACTTAAGGAGTCGATATCGAAATTGATCAAACGGTTTACTTTCAATTTCAAAATCGCTTCGGAAAACTCTACCGAGGCCTTGATGCGTTGTGCATCGTCCTGCAGTTTTACCATTTTTTCCAAGCGTTTGGCCTCGACTTGATGTTCGACAATGCTTTGATCGAGCATTTCCTGGCGTTGCCAACTGACCAAGGTATCCACGCCGGAGATCAATATGTAATACAAACCACCCAAAAACACCAGCATATTCAAGGCAATCAAAGTCTTACGACCTTGCAGAATATAACCGACTTTATTGACATAATCCGTATGATAGAAGCCTTTAGGGTTTGCAGCTATAACAAAATCCACAATGGCTTGAGGAGAGTAACAACCGAGCTGTTGATGCTGGCATACACAGACTTGTTGAGCGATTTCTGCATAACTGCCCGTAGCAACGAAATACTCATTTTCTTGCCAGGACTCTCTAATCAACCCTAGTGTTTTGCAGACGTCGATCAAGCCTTCCAACATCGTTGTGTCGTTATCAAGGAACAGATAACCAATTGGGCTGTTGTAAGGCACTATTTTCTGATTATAAACGTAGGTGACTGCAAGCTTGGTCTCATCGACCAATGCCTTTCTTATCTCATCTACATTAGACAACTGCTTATCTAATTCAATGAGACGACTTAACCTTACCTGACCATCATAAAGAAACGTCTGTCGATAGGTATTTTCAGACTGTCTGGTCACCAATAGGATCGGACGAGCGGCATCGGCTCGACTTAATTTAAAATGAGGCTTAATCCATTTTTGGAAATAACTTTCTAGAAGAAATGGCTTAGAGTGAATCGCGGTGACAATGATCTGTGCCTGTTCCAGGCCAGCAAGGAAACTGCTGACATTGAAAGAATCCGTAATGGTTGCAGCCAAAAGCAATTCTTCTTTACGGCCTTCGTCACTGGTGTGAGAAGCCCCCGTCCACTTGACTTCGGTAAGAGTGACGCTTTCCGATTGCAAACGCTGGTTTCGGCGTTTGATAATGGCACCTTTTTCCCAAGGCATAACCTTAGGAGACCATTCAAAGTAGAGATCCTCCTCAACGAGATCAAGGACAACTTCCGCCTCGGCTTTTTCTGGAATCGCCGATAAAAAGGAATCTAGATTAGCAATGTCGTCCCAAGTGACAAATTCAAAGATCTCGCCAGGCTCAGACCGACTATCATATGCCGTCACCCCTTCATCTGTAAGATAGAAAACAATTTTCATTACTGCACCTGCGCAATGGTGTCATAAATTGGACCTAACACCGCTATCATAACCCAACCGACAATAAAGCCCATAATTACGGTTAATAAAGGCTCAATCGTCGGTTCGATTTTTTCAATCATTTCTTTTGCTTCACGGTCATAGAAGTAACTGACATTTTTCAAGGCGGTGTCCATTCCACCACTGAGTTCACCGACCTTGATCATTCTAACTGCCATATTCGGAAATACATTCGCTTCTTGAAAGGATGAAAAAATCGGCTTCCCCTCTTCGATCAAACGCACCGCGGCATTAATATTCTCTTCAAGGTATTTATTACCGGCAATAACACTCGCCATCTTTAATGCTTCAGGAAAACTTACCCCAGCGCCATACATAACCGCAAGAGAGTTAGCGATACGAGCCAGTTTTAGCTTATACAACACTGGCCCGATAATATAGATGTTCAATGACATCTCATCTGTCTTAATCCTGAATTCGGGAGATTTTTTGCGCCAAAATTTGAGGATAAATATAAGAATGATTGGCACAATAAACAGTTCGAGTATGTAATTCTGAATAAATTCGGAAGTCGCAATCAACGCGATGGTCGCAAAACCAAGCTCCCCTCCCATTGAAGTGATAAAGCCAAGAAGTTCAGGTACTACGAACAACATCATTAAAATCACAACCGCGACCACCACGGTAGCAACGATAGCCGGGTAGATCATGACTTTTTTGGCTTTGGAAACCAATTCATCTTCCCATTTAAGCATATTCGCCAAATCAGCAAGAATATCTTCAAGTTGCCCGGTTTTCTCACCGACCGAAACCAACGAGATATAAACTTCACCAAAGGTGTCTTCAAAGCCGCTTAAGGCCTCTGAAAAAGTAGATCCCCCTTCCATGGACTCATAAATATTCGCCAACATTTCTTTGACGGCATTGCTTTCAAAAGAGTCTTTCAGGTCATCAATAATTTCCAATAACGGCACACCAGCACGCATTAACTGCTCCAACTGGAAAGTTAAACTGATAACATCTTTTCGGGTAACCTTTTCTTTGGGCAGAATTGAAAAACTGTCGGATTGTTTTTTATAACTTAGTAAACTGATTTCGGTCTTTAATAGCTTCTGCTCCAGCTCAAATTCATTATTAGCAGGCAAAACGCCATTCACCCGCTTGCCGAATTTATTAATGCCAGTATATTGATAATTTTGCATATAAGAAGCTCTTTACCTGAAATTAAAGTAGTTCAGTTAAGTTAACAACACGACTAATTTCTTCCAATGTGGTTTTCCCCTGTTTGACCCAACGAATACCGCTCTGCGACATGGTTGAGAACCCGTTCTCAATCGCTTTTTCCAACAGTGCGTGTTGCGATGCACCTTCAAGAAACAGGTCATCCATTTCCGAAGTGAATCGCAGGGTTTCCAAAACCGCCAATCGGCCTTTATAGCCTACACCATTGCATTTGCTACAGCCCTTAGCTTTGAACAACTGGTAATTTTCTTCCTTATCGATACTCAATAAATGGCGTTCAAATTCTTCGGGCTCATAAGGTGTTTTACAATGCTCGCACAGTTTTCGAGCCAAACGCTGAGCAACAATACCAATCAAATTACCGGCCATAATCGAGCGCGACACACCAATATCCAATAATCGAGGTATGGCGCCAATCGCAGAGTTGGTGTGCAATGTCGCAAATACCTGGTGACCGGTCATGGCTGCACGTATCGCCATTTCGGCAGTTTCCGCATCACGAATCTCACCGATCAGAATAACGTCAGGATCCTGTCGCAATAACGCTTTGATCCCTGCGGCAAAGCCCATACCGATTTCTTCATTTACCGGTGTTTGACGAATCAATGACATCGGATACTCAACCGGGTCCTCCAAAGTCATGATATTTACACCTATATCGTTGAGCTCATTGAGAATCGAATACAGTGTGGTAGTCTTACCTGAACCGGTAGGACCTGTCACCAACATAATTCCGGTTGGTCGAGCCATCATTAACTTCAACTCATCATAAGAGTCTTTGTCCAAGCCCAGTTTATCAAGCGGAACGATGCCTTTTTCTCGGTCAAGGATACGTAAAACAAAGTTTTCGCCGTGCGTACAAGGCAAAGATGAAACACGAAAATCGATACGACGTCCATGTACGATCAAAGTCATGCGCCCATCTTGGGGAATACGCTGCTCCGTCAAATCCAAATCCGACATAACTTTCAAACGCACAACCAAACCTGACCAGAACATCTTGTGCAATAAACGTATCTCTTGTAATACCCCATCAATACGATAGCGAATACGGATATAGTCTTCTTCGGGTTCAAAGTGGATATCCGATGCATTACGCTTGACCGCATCGGTTAATAGATTATCCACCAGTCGCACCATTGGCTGAGAATACTCATTATCAACCGAGATGGATGCTAAATCCGCTTTACCTGTTTCAAGCTCTTTTAATATACCTTCAATCGATAATTCATAACCATAATAACTATCAATAGCATTTTGAATTTCCGATTCGACAACCAACACCGGTTGTACTTGAATATTCGGGTTTTGCAGGTGACGTCGAAGCTTATCCAGCACCATAATGTCGCCAGGATTAGACATAGCGACTTTTAGCACCTGGTCTTTCACACTAATCGGCATGAGTTGGTAATTATGAGCAAAGGTTTCTGAAACTAAAGATATCGCTTTAGGATCGGGAACAACCTCTTTTAAACTCATTGAAGCATAGCCAACATAGCTACCGACCACTTCACGGACGACTTCAACCGAAACAAATCCTAAAGAAACCAGGATTTCTCCCAGTTTCTGTCCCGTTCTTTTATTTTCCGTTAAGGCTATATTCAACTGATCACGGGAAATATAACCTTCTTCTACTAAGCGCTCGCCAAGACGTAGCGGTGTTTGCATCTACTGTCCTTTAAGCATCAATTGACGTATGGAAATTAATCGATTACGAACTGCCTGCTCATCGAAGTTTGCCGTCCTGGTTTCAGTCAAGCCTAAAGCATCAATATAATGTCGGTTGGCTAAATCATATTTGCCCAAGCGATCAAAACTCACCGCCAAATTCATGACATAATCTGGATTTTTTGGTTCAGCTGCATAGGCATTGAAATAATGGCTCTGCGCTTTTAACCAATCTTGTTGCTGCGCATAAGCGTTGCCCAGTGCGAATTGAATCACGGCAGAGCTTGGATACTTATCAGCCATCAGTTTCAAATCGCTTAGCCAACTGGAATCGATAACGACCGAACTTGATAAGGTTGCCAAAGCTTCGTAGGCATATTGATTATTAGGGTCTTTTTCCAACACTTGCTGGTATTTTTCAATCGCACTGGCAGAGTTACCTTTAGTTACCTCTATCGCCGCAATACCTAGCATTGCATTAATGTTATTTGGGTTTTCCGCTAAAACCTGATTGAAGCCCCAGCGAGCCATTTCGAACTTGCCTTGATCATAAGCGGAATAAGCCATTGCAAGATTCTGTTGTTGCATGGAAGGCTTACGGTCTTGTGCAGCGATCACCCTGTTTTTTTCAGCTACACGCTTAACCGTTGGAACTTTTTTGGCCACCGGCGTTTTACTGGTTGCTCTTGTTTCAACTTGTTTTTCTTCGATTGCGTTTGATTTATTCTCATCACTGGCTGATGAGATTTGATTATCTGACGACACGTCATTCAATTTTGAACCCGCCTGCTGATTCTCATCAACACTGGCATTTTCATTACTGGCAGCCCCTGAAGCCGGATCGCTAGCGACTTTATTTGATGCGACCTGCTCAGCTTGAGCTGGATTATCTGCCGTATTGGCTTCGGTCAACGTTTTTTTGTCCGCCACAGGTTGATTGGCATCCTCGCTAGTTTGCTTATCCTTGAACTCCATTGTAGTAAGCTCATACTTTTTCATACTGCGCTCTAAATCGGAATTTTTTTCTTGATAATAAATCAATGCATAAAGCCCAATCACTAAAAACGCCAAAATAACAAACATGGACATCATCATTACAAATGAGGCTCTGGTCTTTTTTTTCTTGGCGCCGTGATTGGCGGAATTCAGCAGAATTGTATTGGATTCCAAAGGAGGGGTTTCATCAATTGTTTTTTGAGTAGTGCTCTCCGGCTCTTGATAACCTGGCAACTCATCCATGCGCCAATCAGAAGCTGCTACCTCATGAGCAGATTCCAATGGATCTTTAGCATTCACTTCTTCATTGATTGCATTATCTAACGCAGATGATTCAGATGGAACGGATGAATCATTTTCCTGCTCCAAGTTAAGACTGGTTGGTTTGGTAGCCTCGACTGGCGGTGCACTGACTTGTTCTGTTTGTGGTGTTACTTCTTGAGATTCATTGACATTAAAAACAGGTAATTCCTGGTCTGAATCCAACGCGGACATTAAAGAGGAAGTACGATCTTTACTGGAAGATTCCTGATTGGGCTTTAAACTTAACTTTAATCCGGTACCTGAATTAACATCATTTTCGTCCTGTGCTGTAACGGTTTCAGCTTCATCACTGGCAGTTAAACCCGCACGCTCATTGCTGTCGGAGTCTTCAACCGTTTTTGGCTCAGTATCAGTTTCATCGACTGGCATAGCGTTCTCGTCAGAATTCAAACTTAACTTTAAACCTAAATCCGCTTTTTGCTCACTGTCAGCTTTTACTTCCTCACTCGAAGCAGAGCTACTTTTTTCATCCTTATTCGCTGAAGAGCTATCTTCAGCAGATGGATTTTCAACGTCAGCTTGACCAGCTTTGCGCTTTTCTTCAGCGGCTTTTTTTAAAGCATCTAACAGTACACTCATAACCAGCCTACCTATTGATTTTTAGTAGTCAAGAAACGACGAATCGATGTCAGATCGCCATTGTCGATATCAGGGTTTTTAATCACCGTCGGGCGAATAAAAATAACCAATTCACTTTTTGTAGTGGTATCAGATCGCTGCGAAAATAAGTCGCCAATAATTGGCGCGTCACCCAACCATGGCAATCCGACTCTGTTATTGCCATTAGAATCCTCAATCAGTCCACCAATAATCGCGATTTGACGATCTCTGAGCTTCAATACAGAAGACATCTCTTTTTCTTGAATAATCGGAATTAGACTTTGAACATCCCCCAAACTAGGGTTTGGATCGGCAACTTCATCAATTTTTCTCGAAATCGTCGGTCTCACATTCAATGTTATATCGTCGTTATCACCAATAAATGGTGTAACACTCATAGTAAAGCCGACCGGAACCGTTTGAATCTCGGTAGTGTATGTGGTTTCACCAACCCCTTGTGTGGTACTGGTTGTACTCGCCTCAACTTTAAAATAGACAAGATTGTTCACCACTTTTAACAATGCCGTCTGGTTATTGATCGCCATAATCTTTGGGCTTGATAACACCTTGGTATCACCAAAAACCTTTAGAAATTTCAAATTATCAAGTATATTTTCTCCAGCTCCGGTCAAGGCTGCACTATAACTACTTGATGAGAATCGTGCATCCGAAGTAAAGAACACACTACTCTTAACATTATTTACCGTACCAAATTTTGTCCAATCTATACCTGCTTGATAATCATCATTAAGGCTCACTTCTACGACTGTCGCTTCAATCAACACCTGTCTTTTGGCACGGTGGGTAACTTCATCGATATATTTTGCGATCGCCTTATGTTTTTGTTTGGTAGTATAAACAGAAATCACACCCGCTTCTGGATTCACCACCGTATTTTGTGATAACCCAGATAAAGCAGGGCTCGGCGCTGCGGCTTGGCCATCAACCGCTGTTGCAGGAGACATCACCATATTGGCATTAGGATCTATTTGTGCAAGTAGCTTGATGTTCTCATCAAGATTTTTCCAAAAATCTGATTTTGATGTAACCTTCACCGAAGATGAACTGGCAGGACTACCGCCACTTGATCCCCCGGTTCCCGAAGCAACCGTCATTTTCATATCAATAGACTCGGTACTGTCCCGAGAAATATTCACATAATCGATTTTGTAATTACGCCATTCAGGAAAATCCGGTCTAATTGATACAACACTACTGCTGAGTTCGAAAACAAACCCCACCTGCTCAGCAATTCGCTCAAGGATATTATCAAGTGGCTGATTAATTGCATTAATTGTGACGTTGCCGCTGATACCGGCATATAAATCAAGTTCGCGGTTAGCGTCTTTGGCTAACTTAAATAACAAATCCGCAACAGGAACATTCACAGCGGAAACGGAATACAGCTTTGTGCTGACTGCGCCAGACAATGGGGGCAGTAGTGGCTTTTGATTGTTGACAATGGAAGGAATCGCCGACGGGTCGTTTATACTGTCCTCGACTTTTGTCTGCTTTTGCAAGTGACCTTTAGGGACAAATTGCTCTGCAACCGGTGGCGCCAAGGGATCACGCTTGACGGCACTTTGCTGACACGCTGTTAATGATAAGGTCAGAACCCCAAAGAAAATATTGAAAAGAAATAGGCGACTAATCATAAGGGAACTCCAACCTCGATAAGTTTCTGTTCAGTATAGCTCAGTTTACGCTTAAGTGCTGAAATAGGCGTAATAAAAGGTTTAGAACGCGCTACGGATTGTGGTAATTGCTCAATATTATTAGATATACCACTTACACTTAAAGCATCCAAATAAAAAAACTTTATACGAAACGATTGACTTGGTTCATGAAAGTCAATTAACGCTTTAACCGGTTCATCTGATGTTAAAACTCTTTTGTAAAAGCGTAAAGCATTATTTAAGCTATCCACGCGCCTTGTCGACAACTGAATCATGTAATTAGACTCTGTAGCATTCAACCAGGCCGCAGTTTTTTTGTGCTCTGCGATCAATTTGGTTATGTATTCATTTGAAAGGCTAGTGATTTGATAAGCAGGGGTTTTTAACGTCTTAGTTTCATCAATAGCCACATTCTCTTTGACATTATTTGCTGATAGTGGCGCACCATTGGAAACCGTGTCGACCGAACTGGAATCTGTTTTGACTTCACCTTCCTTTACAACAGGCTTTGCAGCCAAATTGGCCTCTTGCAAAGTATCAATATTTATAACTGACTTATTATCAGATTTTTCGATGGCAGATGGTAAAGTCTGCAAATCAGGGTTTGTCGAACTGGACACATTATCCATCCCCTGGTTTGTGATTACATTGTGATAGGTGTAATAACCTGCTCCAATCAATAACATAAACAAGAGCGCCGCTATCAAAAGAGAGTTTACTCTGCTATTTTCAGCAGTATTGAAATCATCAGTTGGTTGTATATGCTTTGGGTGAATGGTTTTAGCATCGGTGCTAAATGCTGCCATCAGTGCCTTATCTGCTAAAACATTAATACTGCGCGGCAAACCGTCGCTTAATCTACAGATTTTCTTAGCAACACGGTTATCAAACAGATCAAGTCCTTGGTAACCAACTTTTCTTAAACGATAATTCAGATAGGCTTTAACTTCTTGGTAATTAAAAGGTCTGACATAGATACTGTAAGTAATACGACTCTTTAACTGCCTAATATTGGGATGTTCAATCGCTTTATCAAGTTCTGGCTGGCCAAAAAGAACAATTTGCAACAACTTATCATCAGCCGTTTCTATATTACTGAGAAGCCTAATTTCCTCTAGTGTCTCAAGTGACATGGATTGTGCTTCATCAACAAGCATCACCACTTTCTTATTTTGGGCATGTAATTCAAGCAGACGCTGTTTCAAGGCGTTCACGATATCAAATTTAGGCGCACTGGAATCAATTTGAATATGCAATTCAGAGCATATATATAGCAATAGATCTTTCGATGACAAATTTGGCGAATTGATATAGACCAACTCGTAGGTATCATCAAGCTTGCTGGCAAGTAAACGCAATAACATTGTTTTACCACTACCGACTTCACCGGTCACCTTAATGATTCCATCACCACGTTCGATGGTATAAAGCAAGGCATCAAGAATTTCTTGTCTTGTTCCATGCTTATAAAACATCTGTAAATCAGGTGTCGTTTTGAAAGGTAAGTCATTTAAACCAAAATAAGGTCTATACATAGGTGAATCCGCTAATCATTAGCCTTCGATATAATACACATATAAAAAAATATCTAATTTTGAACGATAGCAAACTATCTACTAAAACAAAAGCAATAAGATCAAAAATATGAATAAATCAACAGTCCAATTGACATCAAACAAGTTATATCAAAGAGAGAATATACAAAGGTATTGATCATCAATAATGTAAAAAACTCCAAATAGTCAGTAAAAATCCTGGAACGAATTTGTTTTGTAAAATTCAGACAATAAAGAACCCGTTAGGACTATATATCAATATAGGTATAAAAGCATGGCAATGCCCAGCTGCGGGCAGAAGCCTTGCGTTTGTACCTTTTGGTTGCTCATTCGCTAAGAAGCTACCATTAGACGGCTTTTCACGACACATTCGTCCTACTCTACGTAGGCCATTTTCTCAAGACAAAAAAAAACCGCGAACCCTCAATTGGGAACGCGGTTTTTTAGGATATAAGCTTGGCAATGACCTACTCTCACATGGGACCTCCCACACTACCATCGGCGCTGAGACGTTTCACTACTGAGTTCGGTAAGGGATCAGGTGGTTCCATCTCGCTATTGTCACCAAGCAATTTGGTGTTATGTGCAGAGCGATCTACACATAAAATTCTTGGAATAGAGTTGTTTAGGTTTGTATCCGAGTTTTACTCAAGGTATACCACAACATCGTCTTGTTCAATTAACAAGTCACTTTTGAGTTGTATAGTTAAGCCTCACGGGTAATTAGTACAAGTTAGCTTCATACATTACTGCACTTCCACATCTTGCCTATCAACGTCATAGTCTCTAACGGCCCTTCAGAAGACTTAAAGTCTAGGGAAAACTTATCTTGAGGCAGGTTTCCCGCTTAGATGCTTTCAGCGGTTATCCTTTCCGAACATAGCTACCCGGCAATGCAATTGGCATCACAACCGGAACACCAGGGGTTCGTCCACTCCGGTCCTCTCGTACTAGGAGCAGCCCCTCTCAATTTTCCAACGCCCACGGCAGATAGGGACCGAACTGTCTCACGACGTTCTAAACCCAGCTCGCGTACCACTTTAAATGGCGAACAGCCATACCCTTGGGACCGACTTCAGCCCCAGGATGTGATGAGCCGACATCGAGGTGCCAAACACCGCCGTCGATATGAACTCTTGGGCGGTATCAGCCTGTTATCCCCGGAGTACCTTTTATCCGTTGAGCGATGGCCCTTCCACACAGAACCACCGGATCACTAGAACCTGCTTTCGCACCTGCTCGACGTGTCTGTCTCGCAGTCAAGCACCCTTTTACTCTTGCGCTCATTGCACGATGTCCGACCGTGCTGAGGGTACCTTCGCGCTCCTCCGTTACTCTTTAGGAGGAGACCGCCCCAGTCAAACTACCCACCATACACTGTCCCTGAGCAGGATTCACTGCCCGAGGTTAGAACCTCAATAATATCAGGGTGGTATTTCAAGGATGGCTCCACTGCAACTGGCGTCACAGTTTCAAAGCCTCCCACCTATCCTACACAGATAGTATCAAAGTCCAGTGCAAAGCTGTAGTAAAGGTTCACGGGGTCTTTCCGTCTAGCCGCGGGTACGCAGCATCTTAACTGCGATTTCAATTTCGCTGAGTCTCGGCTGGAGACAGTGTGGCCATCATTACGCCATTCGTGCAGGTCGGAACTTACCCGACAAGGAATTTCGCTACCTTAGGACCGTTATAGTTACGGCCGCCGTTTACCGGGGCTTCGATCAAGAGCTTCGCTAATGCTAACCCCATCAATTAACCTTCCGGCACCGGGCAGGCGTCACACCCTATACTTCATCTTTCGATTTTGCAGAGTGCTATGTTTTTTAGTAAACAGTTGCAGCCACCAGTTTATTGCAACCTCCAGACGCTTACGGAGCAAGTCCTTCACGTTAGGAGGCGTACCTTCTCCCGAAGTTACGGTACCATTTTGCCTAGTTCCTTCAGCCGAGTTCTCTCAAGCGCCTTAGAATTCTCATCCTGACCACCTGTGTTGGTTTGGGGTACGATTATTTATTACCTGAAGCTTAGAAGCTTTTCTTGGAAGCATGGCATCAATCACTTCGTCCAAAAGAGGACTCGTCATCAATTCTCAGCATAAAGTATCCCGGATTTGCCTAAGATACATGCCTACAATCTTAAACTTGGACAACCATCGCCAAGCTGATCTAGCCTACTCCGTCCCTCCATCGCAGTAATAAATAGTGCAGGAATATTAACCTGCTTCCCATCGACTACGCTTCTCAGCCTCGCCTTAGGGGTCGACTAACCCTACGTCGATTAACGTTGCGTAGGAAACCTTGGTCTTTCGGCGAGGGAGCTTTTCACTCCCTTTATCGCTACTCATGTCAGCATTCGCACTTCTGATACCTCCAGGACACTTTACAATGCCCCTTCGCAGGCTTACAGAACGCTCCTCTACCATGCGTGTAAACACGCATCCGCATCTTCGGTATATTACTTAGCCCCGTTAAATCTTCGGCGCAGGCCGACTCGATCAGTGAGCTATTACGCTTTCTTTAAAGGGTGGCTGCTTCTAAGCCAACCTCCTGACTGTCTAAGCCTTCCCACATCCTTTCCCACTTAGTAATATTTAGGGACCTTAGATGGCGGTCTGGGTTGTTTCCCTCTTGACTACGGACGTTAGCACCCGCAGTCTGTCTCCCATGATTG
Organism: Thiomicrorhabdus sediminis; assembly: GCF_005885815.1. Lineage (NCBI taxonomy): Bacteria > Pseudomonadati > Pseudomonadota > Gammaproteobacteria > Thiotrichales > Piscirickettsiaceae > Thiomicrorhabdus > Thiomicrorhabdus sediminis. The sequence continues at coordinate 1,895,173 of NZ_CP040602.1, forward strand.
CACTTGCTGGTATTCGGAGTTTGCAATGGGCTGCTAACCCTTGACGGGCCGCTAGACCATAACAGTGCTCTACCCCCAGCAGTGAGACATGAGGCTCTACCTAAATAGATTTCGAGGAGAACCAGCTATCTCCGGGCTTGATTAGCCTTTCACTCCGATCCACAACTCATCCCCGCATTTTTCAACATACGTGGGTTCGGTCCTCCAGTACCTGTTACGGCACCTTCAACCTGGCCATGGATAGATCGCCCGGTTTCGGGTCTACACCATGCAACTAGACGCCCATTTAAGACTCGGTTTCCCTACGGCTCCCCTATTCGGTTAACCTCGCTACATAATGTAAGTCGCTGACCCATTATACAAAAGGTACGCAGTCACATAACAAGTATGCTCCTACTGCTTGTACGTACACGGTTTCAGGTTCTATTTCACTCCCCTTCAGGGGTTCTTTTCGCCTTTCCCTCACGGTACTGGTTCACTATCGGTCGGTAGAGAGTATTTAGCCTTGGAGGGTGGTCCCCCCATGTTCAGACAGAATTTCACGTGTTCCGTCCTACTCGATTTCACCAATAAAAGATTTTCGTATACGGGACTATCACCCTGTATCGTTAGACTTTCCAGACTATTCTACTAATCCAATATCAGCTTAAGGGCTGGTCCCCGTTCGCTCGCCGCTACTTAGGGAATCTCGGTTGATTTCTTTTCCTCCGGGTACTTAGATGTTTCAGTTCTCCGGGTTAGCCACCTCATAAGAGGTTATCCATAAAGGATGGGTTTTCCCATTCGGAAATCTCTGGGTCAAAGGTTATTTGCCACCTCACCAGAGCTTATCGCAGGCTATCACGTCCTTCATCGCCTTCTACCGCCTAGGCATCCACCGTGTACGCTTAGTCACTTAACTATACAACTCAAAAATAACCTTGACCTTTTGTGTTGTTCATAAGAACAATCAAAGCCTATTGAACTGTGTTTGAAGTTTGCAGTCGCAAGCTTCACGCAACTAAAAGTTTCGCTGTCATGATATACGCTTGAGTAAATCTCAAATATATATACTTACCTAAACTTTCTAACTCATTCGAGTTAGAAAGCTTTGTGTAATGAGAGTCTTGGAAGGGATCTCTCATTACTGTCTATGTCACAAAGTCGGCTGTGACATAAACCTCTATTCCAAATTTTTAAAGAACTTTTCAGTTAAATCGTTACCAATGTAACTGTTAATAAACTCTGTTTTACAGAACTCATTAAGAGTTAAATTGGTGGAGCTATGCGGGATCGAACCGCAGACCTCCTGCGTGCAAGGCAGGCGCTCTCCCAGCTGAGCTATAGCCCCATTATTGGTGGGTCTGGGTGGATTTGAACCACCGACCTCACCCTTATCAGGGGTGCGCTCTAACCAACTGAGCTACAGACCCAGGTCGTTCACTATCTTTCATGTAATTCAGAGACAATTTATGTGAAAACTCACTTAAGCTCGCAGATGCTTTTTCTTAAAGGAGGTGATCCAGCCCCAGCTTCCGCTAGGGCTACCTTGTTACGACTTCACCCCAGTCATGAACCACAAAGTGGTAAGCGCCCTCCCGAAGGTTAAGCTACCTACTTCTTTTGCAATCCACTCCCATGGTGTGACGGGCGGTGTGTACAAGGCCCGGGAACGTATTCACCGCAACATTCTGATTTGCGATTACTAGCGATTCCGACTTCATGGAGTCGAGTTGCAGACTCCAATCCGGACTACGAGAGGTTTTTTGAGATTCGCGCACTGTCGCCAGTTGGCTGCTCTTTGTACCTCCCATTGTAGCACGTGTGTAGCCCATCCCATAAGGGCCATGATGACTTGACGTCGTCCCCGCCTTCCTCCGGTTTATCACCGGCAGTCTCTTTAGAGTTCTCAACTGAATGGTAGCAACTAAAGATAAGGGTTGCGCTCGTTGCGGGACTTAACCCAACATCTCACGACACGAGCTGACGACAGCCATGCAGCACCTGTCACAGAGTTCCCGAAGGCACGAATCCATCTCTGGAAACTTCTCTGGATGTCAAGGGATGGTAAGGTTCTTCGCGTTGCATCGAATTAAACCACATGCTCCACCGCTTGTGCGGGCCCCCGTCAATTCCTTTGAGTTTTAATCTTGCGACCGTACTCCCCAGGCGGTCAACTTATCGCGTTAGCTGCGTTACTAACCTTTTTAATAAGGCCAACAACTAGTTGACATCGTTTACGGCGTGGACTACCGGGGTATCTAATCCCGTTCGCTACCCACGCTTTCGCACCTCAGCGTCAGTTTTAAGCCAGGAAGTCGCCTTCGCCACTGATGTTCCTCCAGATATCTACGCATTTCACTGCTACACCTGGAATTCCACCTCCCTCTCTTAAACTCTAGAGTGCCAGTATCAGATGCAATTCCAAGGTTGAGCCCTGGGCTTTCACAACTGACTTAACATTCCGCCTACGCGCGCTTTACGCCCAGTAATTCCGAATAACGCTTGCACCCTCTGTATTACCGCGGCTGCTGGCACAGAGTTAGCCGGTGCTTCTTCTAAAGTTAACGTCAAATAATGCAGGTATTAACTACACTACCTTCCTCACAATTGAAAGTGCTTTACAACCCTCGGGCCTTCTTCACACACGCGGTATGGCTGCATCAAGGTTTCCCTCATTGTGCAATATTCCCCACTGCTGCCTCCCGTAGGAGTCTGGGCCGTGTCTCAGTCCCAGTGTGGCTGATCATCCTCTCAAACCAGCTAGAGATCGCGGGCTTGGTGAGCCATTACCTCACCAACTACCTAATCTCACCTGGGCTCATCCTATAGCGAAACCTTTCAAGAAGAGGGCTCCTTTACTCCGTAGAGCATATTCGGTATTAGCATACGTTTCCATATGTTGTCCCCAACTATAGGGTAGATTCCCAGGCATTACTCACCCGTCCGCCACTCGACGCCTAGAGAGCAAGCTCTCTATCGTTTCCGTCCGACTTGCATGTGTTAAGCCTACCGCCAGCGTTCATTCTGAGCCAGGATCAAACTCTTCAGTTTAATCTTGCTGATATATTTAAACTCCATCTCTGGATAATAAACACTCAAAATTGACTAGGTACATGTTTTACCATTGTACATAGTTGTCGAGATATTTTAGTGCGTCCACTCACTTAAGGAGTTTCCACATAAATTATCTCTGAATTACCTGATTTTTAAAGAACTTAGGTCTCTTCGACAACACTGAAAAGTAAATCGCTTTTCGTTGTCGGTAAGCCGCTCATTATAAGTAATTAGAAGCTTTAGTGTCAACAATTATTTTCAACTTTTTTTTAATTTATTTTCAAATCTGAAAACACCCAAAAAAGCATCAACCCAATTCGTTAACCACTTCTAAATCTTTTAAAGAGCTTATCCGCTCGGTACCGCATTGAATCTTTATCCAACGCCCCGTTCGGAACAGGTGCGTATTCTAGGGATTTCTCAAATTAACGCAACCCTTTTTTGCATCTTTTTTTACTTTTTTTTGCTTTTCCTGTTTTAGCCACGCTAAGTTATTGAAATTACAATTTCGCTCTACTAAATACTATGGATACAATTATCTGCTTAAGCGTTTCTCTTCTACCGGGTTTGGCGCCTCTTTCAATTCCTTACCATTTATTAAAGGTTTTGCCCAAGGACCGGTTATTCTGTATTCATAAGTCACCAAATTTTCATTCACGCCTGGAATGACTTTCATCAGTGTATAAATCGCCAATGCCGTAATCGGGTTGGCGGCTCCGGCAATAGCTGCGATAGTCGGAACCGTTGCGCCTATCTTAGGCGTTACTTTTGCTTTTAGGTCAAACTGCTCTTTAATCAAATCGACATTGCCCTGCATTGTTACACTTGCTGATGGGGCTTTAATGTCAAACTCATTAAACACGACTTGGCCTCTATCTATCTTCGCCTTACCGGAGATTTCGTCATACACCATCCCCTTATGGGTCACATCTTTTAAATCCAGACTTAGACGCCTAACCAGCGACTCAACACTCAATAAACCAATCAATCTAGCAATACCCGGTTCGACATCTTCAATAGCACCGTCTTTCATCATAAACCCTAGACTGCCATTAGCCGTATCGGCTGTTAGACACTCAACCCCACCGTACCAATTCAACTCCATTGTCATATCCGCTTTTTTACCGGTGAACCCTTTATTGAGCTTTAGAAACTCAACCAGTCCTTCGACATTATTAGAGTTCATCCCTAGTGCCAGCGTTGAGAATTGATTATATTTATCGAATTGGTAACTTCCACTCAACACACCTGCACCCGATGCAAAGCCGCCTTTTAGCGTTTTGACGGTAAAGGCCTGCTTTTCATCGACCAATTCAAAACTCAATTGATCTATTTTTCGGCCATTGAAGATAATATTACGGCCACTGAACACTATATTAGGAATAGCGCTATCGTCTGCATCGATATTTACTTCGCACTGTGCGGCTTGCTTTTGCGCTACAACCTCTTCTGACCCAGATAATTGATTCGATTGGGTTTGCAATACTAATTTATCTACATTTACTTTAATCGGCTTTGATTTATCACCATGAACTAAAGCCTGAGCTTGCAAATACGCACCAATAGTGTCGATACTCAATCCACCTAGACCGTCTGCTTGCCAACTAAAGCGCTGATTTTCATATTTCTGCCCTAAAAAATCGAGTTGCTTGACAGTGATATCGGTACCTCGCCAATCAAGGTCATTTATTAAAGAGGCGTCACCGCCATTAAATATTTGCTTAGACAGAATTGGCAGCCACCGATCCAGGTCCAACTCATCAATCCCTCCCTTTATCTGAGAATGCCTTGTGTTATCTTTTAAACCTACACCCCCTAAAGCAGCTATAACTTGCTCCAAGCGGAAATTCTTCTCTGCACCATCCTGCCTTTTCCATAACAGCTTCGCTTCAAGTAATTCGGGCAAAGAAACACGATTATCGAAATCATCGTTACGCAAAACGCTATTGATGGTTAAAACCTTATCTTGCAACAGCTCTTTATTTAAAGGCTTGGGCATTAAACTACCCGCCCTGCCTAGATAAAACGTTGTTTTTGCCTTAAGGTCACCACGCCCTGTTCGCATCGGAATTTGCCAATCAGAACGCCAATTCAAAGGCTCTGCAAACCACGTATTTTCTTTTGCCAACATATGCCCATTTAAATTCAATAACGCCTTGTTAGAGCTCGCGCTGGTTTTTAGACTGCCTTTCACCTTGCCATCCATAAACACAAAGCGAATCTTTTCAGCACTCACCGCACTCTCGGTAAACTGAAGCTTGGAGTGCAATTGGCTAACGGGCAAATCGTTTAGTACATCAAAGCCGGCATCGGTAAAGTGCACATCACCACTTACCCGGGTTTCCAATTTGTCATAACCTGAAACCGGTATCCATAACTTATGTAACGCCACCCGAGTGTTACCATGAAAATTTCTGTGTGATGACAAAAACTCGGTAAGACCCAACTTTGCGGCTAAAGGTGAACTCGTTAAATAGTTAACCGCATCCTTCATGTCGGCACTAGCATTCGCCTGAATAACGACAGCAATATCGTCTTTATTTAAATCTGGAATTTGGACACGAACATCCTTGGCCTGTACCCCGTCCAAAACCTCGACAAAAGGGGCTTCAATCATTAATTGATAAGGCGTAAAATGTAAAATCGCGTCAATTTTTTTCAATGAAGGCCATTTATCATCGAACAGCAGTTCGGCATTATCAACCTTTGCATCAAGGGTAAACACGCCTGACTTATCAAGATAGGGAAACTGTTCATAACCACCTTTTACCCGACCTTTAAAGCGGATATTCTCACCTGCCAACAAACCTTCTTTCAAAAAGGCCTGCAATGTTTCTGACATGAACGGATATGGCAGGTAACTTTTCAATGAAGACATATTGTTAAACACCGCATTGAAATCGATATCAATATCTTTACTGGCGATCTTTCTGGCTTCAACTTCTAACGCGGCATCATCAACTTGAAAAGCAAGCCTAGGCAGTTGCCAAGATTTATTATCTTGCTCATAATTCATTCTAACCATTGCCGGCAGCTTCACCTGCATCGGTCTGTTATGCACCTCTGGTGCCATAACCCAAATAGGTTTTTCAGTTCTCAAGGTCAAACCGGCAGGATCCTTATCCAACCTCAGCTGACGGATACTGACTCCAGGATAGTTAGTAACCGGAACATCAATACGCTCAAAATTCACTGACAATAATGGGACATCGATTTTATCGACATGAACTCGACCACTAACATCGGAAACCTTTAAGAAAGCGGCTTGATCAAAGAAAGCGGCTATATGCGGATTCTTGATCAGAGATTTAACCAATACTTTGAATGGCTCAAGCTCGAAAAACTGGGCCTTGAAAGATACGGTATCGCCACCGTCGTAATACAGCTCAACCGGAGACACAGTTTCGATGAAGCGATTATCGATTTGCACCTTTGAAAGCCAGATTTTCCAATCGTCTTCATCCGATAAGGCCAGCTGATTCTGATAACTCCAGTCAAATTGCAGCCCTAGACTATCAGGAAGCTTGACCGTTTGCTGCGGCCACTCCAGCATCTGCGAATTAAGTGCCAAACGCACATTGGTGACTTGCGAATCCTCAATGGCACCGTCCACATCAACAATCAGCTCACCTCTAGGCAAAACGGACTGCCAATTTTTCGATAAGGCCTTACTCAGATTTCTTACCCTTAAAGGAGAAAAGGATGAAAGACTAAACTTCCCCTGACTGACTCGCCCCCAGATATCGTTATCCAAGGATGCGGTAAAATTAAAGCGCTCATAGTTAAGCAGTGATTTATAGGCGAGACTGAATTCAGACACCACCGAGAATCTTGCCGCATTAATCGATTGAAAATCATGCAGATGGAGAACAAAACCGGGGCGGGCAAATTCGCTTAAGACAAAGCTTTTCAACTCGATTCGTTTCCAAAGGTGGGCGGTAACGGCTTTGATTTGAAGGTATTCTTGCAGATTAAAGGGTTGAGGTTCGTTACCTTCGGACTGCTGTCGGTTTTGATAAGCGCCATACTCAATCTTAATGGCATCACCATAACCTAATGACGGAATGAAAAGCGCAAACAGGTTAATATCTGTCTGCAAGTGAGCCGCCTGCAAAACAAAGCGTTTATCGACAATGGAAAAGTTGTTTAGTGTTAACTCGAAGCCGTCCCAGCTTTGTTCAACCAAAATCTGCTCTGCTATGATTTTAGTGTCGCTAATCGCTTCAACGGTCTGAATAAATTGTTGCGGAAAGAATTGAACCCAGGAGACAAATAGACGTGTTAACAGTACATACAGCACTAAAATGGCCAACAACCACTGCAAAATGCTATGTGTTTTTCTCAACATATCCGCTATCCAATACTTGATGCAACCGCTTATGAGTGATTACATCATGACTACATCAAACTGCTCTTGTGCGTAACTGCTCTCAGCCTGAAAACGTATGCTCTTTTTCAAAAAGGCTTCTAATTCAGCCACACTACTGGATTCTTCATCCATAATACGCGAGACCACCGCTTCAGCAGCGATAACACGGTATTTACTGGCATTAAAAGAGCGCGCCATACGGGTAATCTCGCGAAAAATCTCATAAGCGATGGTTTCCGGGGTTTTAACCGTACCGCTGCCGTTACAGATAGGGCAAGGTTCGCACAAGGTTCTTTCCAGACTCTCTCGAGTTCGCTTACGAGTCATCTCCACCAACCCCAAGCTGGAAATATTGCTAATGGAAGTCTTTACTCGATCTTTACTCAACTCTTTGGTTAGCGCATTCAATACATGGCTTTGATGCTCAGCATCATCCATATCGATAAAATCGAGAATGATAATTCCGCCCAGGTTACGCAAACGAAGCTGGCGAGCAATGGCTTGAGTGGCCTCGAGATTGGTTCGATAAATGGTCTCTTCCAGGTTACGATGACCGACAAAAGCACCGGTATTGACATCAATCGTAGTCATGGCTTCTGTCTGATCGATTATCAAATAGCCGCCAGACTTCAAATTGACACGTTTATGCAAAGCGGTTTGAATCTCTTCTTCGATATTGTAGAGATCGAAAATCGGGCGCTCACCTTGATACAAGCCAACACGATCTTTCAGTTCGATAACATACATTTCGACAAAATCACGCATTTTATTTAAGGTTTCGGTCGAATCGACACGAATGTTTTCAATTCTATCGATCGGGATATCTCGTAAAATTCGTAAGTAGAGCGGCAAATCCTCATAAATCAAAGCCGGTTTGCGGGCCGCTTTGGCACGCTCTTGCACACCATTCCAGAGACGTTGCAAATAAATCATATCGGCGCGCATTTCGTGAAAATCAACGCCCTCGGCAACCGTACGGACAATCACCCCACCCTCTGAATCGGTAAATTCAGGAATGGTTTTGACCATCTCTCGCAAACGCTCGCGCTCTTCCGAGTCATCAATTTTTTGCGAAACACCCAAAGTATTCTCCACCGGCATATACACCAACATACGTGACGGGATGGTCACCTGCATGGTAATGCGAGCGCCTTTAGTACCTAAAGGATCCTTGAGCACCTGCACCATAATCTTTTGCCCTTGGCGCAGCAATTTGGTGATGTCTTCACAATCTTCATCTTCGCTGCCAATAGCTTTATGACACACATCGGAAACATGCAAAAACGCCGCTCTTTCGAGGCCGATATTAATAAAAGCCGCCTGCATCCCCGGTAATACACGCTCGACCTTACCCATGTAGATATTGCCGACTAAACCGCGTTTGTTAGCACGTTCGACCCATACTTCTTGTAAAACACCGTTTTCCACCCAAGCAACACGTGTTTCATTTGGCGTGACATTGACTAATATCTTTTCTTCGTTATGCATAAATATTCTTTTTTTTATTTGTAACCCGAGGCTTTTAATAATTCATTTAACTCAAATAGCGGCAAGCCCATTACCGCAGAATAACTACCCTTAATATTTTCGATATATTGAGCGGCTTTGCCCTGAATGGCATAACTGCCCGCCTTACCTTGCGGCTCGCCACTGGCAATATAGCCACGGATTTCCGTATCAGATAACTCTCTAAAAGAAACCTCAGTCTTATTTAGCACTGAAAACACTTCACCATCATAGACAATAGCGACAGCCGATAACACTTGATGAACCTTACCGGAAAGTTTTTTCAACATGCGCTCAGCATCAAAATCATTTTTTGACTTACCCAGTACTTTCCCGTCTACAAGCACCGCAGTATCACCGCCGATGACCCAGACTTGTTTACCGGCCACCTTATTAAATCCAGCCATGGCTTTTTCTATGGCGATACGCAACACATAAGATTCCGGCGATTCATGAGGTAAAGCCACTTCTTCCACTGGTGCATTGACCACCTCGAAATCCAATCCAACCTGTGCAAGCAACTCTTGTCTACGAGGTGAATTAGAGGCTAAAAATAGAGGCTTTTGCATTAAATATCCTGTCCTGTGTAAAACTCTGCTTTAACTTAAAACACGTTTTTTAATTTATGCGCTACGCCAAAGACAAATCTTTAAAAATTAGGATTCCATTCTACCGATTAAATCAGTATATTTGCACTTTTAAAACTTGATGAATCAATCAGCATATTTAGGGCAAATCATGAATATCATTCTAAATGATCACTCAGCACAAAATCTTGAAAATACTTTTGACGCTATTTATCTGAACTCTTGCCCGCTATTCTCGCTAATGGCCGAAAAAACAGAGCTGCCTTGGTTACTTGTCATCCCAAAACAAGCGTTGGATAGTTCAACCAACTTAAACTACATCCAACAATTGTATGGCGACATTTACCGTCTAACCGATTTTTTATTGGACAAAGGTTATGGTCCAAAATTCAATCTCGCCAAAATCGGCAACAAGAACCCTTTGCAACATATCCATTTGGTATTCAGAAACGAAGAAGATGAATGCTGGCCCGATGCCATCTGGTGCCACGAACCGCTTAAGGCTAGTGAAAATACGGCCAATGAACTGAAAGCGGCATTAGCAGATTTCTTTCAATAAAATCAGCCATACCGAATTGAGAGATTAAACCTCAAGCTGCCACGCTTGGGCAAAGACTTGCGCCATATGCAAACCTTGATAACCACCTAGGTCTTTAATCTGATGGCGACAACTGGTGCCAGTCGCGACAATCAAATCCTCAGCTTTACTTTGCCTTAAGCTCGGTAATAACGATTGTTCGGCAATTTTGACCGATACATCATAATGTTTATAGCCAAAATCGCCGGACATACCACAACAGCCGGACGGGATCATCTCTACCTGGCAACCATTTAGTAATTGCAACGCTTTTTTACTGTCCAAAGGACTTGCCAAAGACTTCTGGTGACAATGCACATGCAACCAAACTTTTTTTGTCAATGATGGCCAAGCGATATCGTCTTGATACACTAGCGCTAACTCTTCAAAACTTTTGGTCGCAAATAAAGCCCGCGCGAGTTCTGGCTCTAACTGTTGAGACGGCAACCTTTCACTATTCAATAACGCTTTTGCTTCATCTCGCCAAACTAATAATTCTGAAGGTTCAATACCGATAATTTCATCATCTGCCTGCCAACCATCAAACTGCTTGATTACTTCTAGCAGCGCCTGATTTGCCTGTTTTAACAAACCTTGACTGATAAGCAATCGTGGGGACTTTGACAACCAGACAGGATTAACATCAAACCCCATCTTCAGTAGCGACAACAAGGTCGCTTTAGCCGCTTTAGGCTCTTGAAACTGAGCATAAACATCAACAAGCAACCAGACTTTTTTGTTAAGGATGACATCTTGTTCTAAAAAAGCGGAAGCTTCCACCCCCTGCCACCACTGCTTGAGGTTTTCAGTCGAAGCTTGCGGCAACGAGCGTTGTTTGGCAACGCCTATTAACCGTTTAACTAGTGGCAAGGATTGCAAACCGTTAAATACATACGGCAGCTTTTGACCAAAACTCAACCAATAATGATAATTTTGATAGGCAATATCTTTAAAACGAGGCAGCCAACGCCGTTGATGGTTTTGATATAACACCTCGGATTTCAGCCTGGCCATATCAACACTCGCCGGGCACTCGGATTTACAAGCCTTACAGCCTAAACACATATCCAAAGCATCTTGCAGCTCACCTCCACTTAAGGCTGCTGCTGGATTGGCTTCGGTTAAAGCAAAGCGCAATAGATTGCTACGCCCTCGGGTGGAATAATTTTCTTCACGCGTAGCCTGATAAGACGGACACATCACACCTCGCCCTGCCGATTTTCGACAGGCGGCGGCACCGTTACATTTTTCTACCGCATCCATCAAAGAGATATCGGCCTGCCAGTCAAACCCCGTATTCAATTGCTTAATCGGCTGACGATCGGCACGCAAGTTTTGCGTAATCGGCATATCACCAATAATAACGCCCGGATTTAAAAGGTTATGCGGGTCAAAAGCATACTTCAATTCTTTCAACCAAGCATAAACCTGCTCACCAACCTGTTCTTTGAGAAACGGGGCACGAATGCGTCCATCACCATGCTCACCGGATAAGGCGCCACGATATTTTTTCACCAGCTTGGAATTGCGCTCGGCAATGGTCTGCATCAACTGTCGACCTTCGGTTGTCGCCAAATCCAACTCTGGGCGAATATGTATTAATCCAACCGAAGCATGGCCATAGTAGACACAGTTGACCTTCAACTCTGCCATTAGAGCCTGAATATCTTTGAAATAGTCATACATCGAATGTACCGGCACAGCCGCATCTTCAATCACGGCAACCGCTTTTTTACGAGTCACCTTGCCCATTAGCAGGCCTAAACCGGCCTTGCGAACCTGCCAGACCTTACCCGCATCTTCTGGATCAATAATCGGTGCCGCATAAGCCTCTTGTTCCAATAGCCATTGCTGAATAGACTTTAAGCGCTGGGCGAGTAACTCGCGACTCTCATCAAATAGCTCAATTACCAGCACCGCAGCCGGATCTTCATTGATCCAAAAACGATTTTTCTGCTGTTGCAGATTGTTTTTGGTGCCCTCCAAAGTGGCCTTATCAATTAGCTCAATCGCTGCAGGCTCAAAATCCAATAAACGAGGAACCTGCCTCATCGCCGTTTCGATAGAATCGAAATGCGCGCAAATCAATTGTTGTTGCTTGGGTCGCTCGACTAATTTGAGCGTTGCCAGCTTAATGACCGCAAGCGTACCTTCACTACCACAAATCAATGGCGCGAGATTGAACGGCTTTCCTTGAGGATTAAACGGTTGGTGATGACGATAGAGTTCATCCAACGCATAGCCGGTATTGCGACGCTTTATGGATGGGTGCGGATAGTTTTCTAGAATGGTTTTGCCGTGGCGCTCCAAAAGGTTAAATACGGTACGATAGATATTGCCTTCGAAATCTTGATGCGCCAATTTTTCCCTCAGCATCGCTTCCGATAAGGGGCCAAAAGTGGTTTCAGAGCCATCGGCCAGAATCACTTCAACCGATTTCACATGCTCTCGGGTCGTTCCATAATAAAACGAATAAGAACCGCAAGAGTTATTACCAATCATGCCTCCTATCATGGCACGATTTGAGGTAGAAGTATCCGGAGCAAACTTTAAATTATCACCCTTAGCAAAATCATTTAAATCATCTTGAATGACACCCGGTTCGACATCAATTTCCTGCTCATTAGGACGATAAGAAATAATATTGGTCAAATGCTGAGAGACATCAATCACCACACCCGAACCAATCGCCTGTCCACCTAAAGATGTACCTCCAGCGCGCATTGAAATCCTTTGTTGTGCTTTAAAACATTTACGCACAAGCTCAACGAACTCTGAAGAACTCTCGGGGTAGACAACTTGCTGTGCTTCAAGCTCAAATATCGATGCGTCAGTAACTAATGACATAGAGACATTAATTCCTAAACAGACTGGCTTTCATAATTGGCAATCACTTGATACACCTCATCAGCGGTCAATTGCTTCATACATTCAACACCATTAGGGCAAACATCCTTGAACTTATACAAATAACAAGGAGCGCAAGCGACTGAAGTTTTAATCATTGCTGTATGAAAAGAATTATCAACAGGAAATGTTGATACTGGTGGAAGAACATTATAAAAAGCGATGACATGAGGTTTATTAACGGCCAATCCCAGATGCACAAAACCTGACTCAGGACCAATCACATAGTGCGTTTTTTGCACTATAGCCGCGGTTTTGGTCACTGCATGGCTTTCAACAGGAACATCGACAATGCCCCATTTTTTTAACAAATCCTCACCAACATCAACTTCATTTGGTGCGACCAGCATAACTGGCTGAATATTGTCTTTTTGCACAATGTGGAGCAATGACTGCCAACCTTCATCAGTCCAACGTCGCTTAATATCAGTCGAAAATGGATTAAAGGACAGAATAGTTTTCTCCGACCATCCTTTTTGCGATAGCCAGCCATCTGCATAATCTAAATCCGATTGTGATAACCAAATTTCTCTTTCATACACGCCTGATGGTGTAACACCAACCGCACGAAGCATATCGAAAAGATTTTCAACACGATAACGTGAGTGCAGTTCTTGATGCAAGCGCACAGTCAATAGAAAACCATTGCCATCATCGTCATAAGCGACTCTATGGGGAATTTTAGCCAAGTAAGCCATTAAACTTGTGCGCAAGGTGCCCGAAGGCAAAAATGCCAAATCAAAACTCTGCCTTTTTAATTGTTTGATTAATGCCCAACTTTGTTTTTTATCGAACTTCCAGGCCTCATCGATATAAGGGCAATTTTGCATTACCCCATAAGTTAAAGGTCCGACAAGATTGATGATTTTGGCATTAGGAAAAGCTTTACGCAGCTCACGAAAAAACGGGGTGCTCATCATCAAACCACCAAGCTGATCAATGCCGATCACAAGTATTGTCTGAATATTGTCCAACGGCACGGCTTTAACCACAGACAATCTATGCCTTGGTTCAAAGAACTCTTTGCCAATATGAGTTACTGAAAAATTCATATTTGCCAATATTCCTTAACCCAAGGGGAATATCGATATTTATCATAACTACTACCCATGACATCCTCTGGATCCGGCTTACCATGAAAAAGAACAATTGAAGTTCCATCCGGAACAACTGATTGTTTCTTAGGCTTAAATAGCCCTTTTTTTCTTAACCAACGACCCACTCCGCCGCCGCCAAATTTGGCTCGCGATTGGCAATCATATTTAAAAGACACAACAAAAGGTTTAGGGAAAATTTCCGCATCCAAACAAATATGCTGAACCCAGTCCTGGTCACCATGCATTTGATTAACGATAGCTTCTCGCTGACCCCAGAAAGATTGCCAAACATAAGGACGGCTTCCCAACTTAAAACGCATTACAGAGCTATTGTAATCGCCAGGCTTTTCATCTGGTGAAATACAAAACTTATCGCGCTGATAGTTAACCAAGTTATCCAAACTTCCCGTTATAACGACATCCAAATCTAAAAAAAGCACATCGCCACTCAAACCATAAAAATTTTCATTAAACAGATACAGTTTGTACCACCACCCTTTTAATCCTAAATCGGGTAAAGGCAAAATATTTACTTCGGAACGAATCCCTTCTGCACATTCTGTCATGCAGTAGAATTTAAAATCTTCTTTAAGATTACGTTTAACCATGCCATAAAGTCTATTCACATAATCTACAGAATATTTAGTACCCCACTTTAAACAAACAACATTAATCACTGCAAACTCTCTTGCTTTTTACTCAAAAAACTAATCAATGACCCCATAGCCATTACATAAAATATTGTCGTGTATGTATAAGTGAAATTAGCGCCAAATAATTGAATAAAGCCTATCGCAACGCTTAGACCAAGAGCTGCCCTCAAGGCCAAACTCTGTTGATTACGTTTAAGTAAACATAAAAAAATAACCGCGGGCAAAAAGATAAAACCTAACACCGACAATAAACCAAACCAACCACTCAATATCATATCCATCAGATATTGATTATGAATTTGCATAAACCCTTGTATAGAATCTTTAACTTGAGTGGAATAGTTTGAGTTCTCTGACTCGGCCTTAAGACTCTCCTTATATTCACTCGGCCCGACGCCCACAAGAGAGTTATTCTGAAACACACTTAACCCAATATCATTCATAGCATAGCGTAATCCCAATGAGCTATAAAACTCACCTTGTTGCGCTATTTGATAGTCGGAAACAGTTTCAACAAGCTTATCTTTAGCAAACCAAGCCGCTAATGAAATAAAAATAATTGATAACATCAATAAAATCGTCTTCTGTTGCTTCGTAAACAGCGAACTGAAAAACAATACATAATAAAGAACAAATACAATAGGAATTACAACCAAACTCATTGAAGTCCGCCCACCGCTTAGCGAAGCTAAAATAAAACCTACAATAAATAACCACAAGTATTTATTGCTGCGATCAGATAGCCAAAGCACCGCCAGCATGATAGCAGTAATAGGCACAATAAAGCCTGTCGCTCCCAAGTCTGAATATACCAACCCTAATCTATAGCCTAGCGGCCAATGAATCACAAGAACTTCTATCACAAATAAGGCCGTCGCAGTAACTACTGAAGCTATAGCAACAAACTTTATTAACTTCGCCTGAACATCATATCGAATTGCCAAAAAATACCAAACAGACAATAAGAGAATAAATATCGGTGCCGCAATGCGCCATGAACCATCATCTGTATAAGGTGGACGCAATAGAAAACTCAAAATAAAAACGACCGCATAAATCACCGCACTCCAAAGCCACCATTTTTCATAGCGGTGAAAACTATAAGTCTTGGGCTTATCCTTCCTAAAAAACAGATACGACATGATAGCAATAAAAATCAGCCCCAGTACCTGCCTTGTATCCTCAAAATACAACGGAACAACGGCGCATAAAGACATGACTGAAAATAGCCTTTCTACTGGTTTCATGGTCTTAATAGCTTCAAACACTCTCTTACCTTTCTAACTCTATTGCTTCATGAAAAGAATCGATCAACGAAATACCTAATTTATTCATTACCGGCCTAAACTGACTGGCATATGCGTCATTACCATTTAACACCGCCATTGTTCGCAAATCAGGTCTTAGCCATTTGGCGGTCATTACGACCGTACCAACATCGCCTAAAACAATCATGTTTGATTTTAAAAATGGCAATAAGAATTCAAACGCCAAATTACTCGGCAACACAGCTATATTGAATCTTTGTTGTAAAGACCATTCATCGGCCTGAGCCATACGCGGATGATATTTGACAGCAACATTTAAACCTTTATCGTTTGCCCGCTCAAGAAACTGTTCAACCCTATTTCGATAACCCTGCATCAGGTCAATATCATTAGGGTGCGGAAAGGTCAGCAGCAGATCAATTTTAGACAAATCTTCAATAGCGCTATCAGAAAAATCAAACTGTTCCAAAATCAAGTATGTCATTGCTTTGATATCAGGTAACAAAAACCATTCGGGCTGCAATTTCCTGCATTCTTTCTGTTTAAGTTCATCAACCACTGTCGTCGGTTGAAAAACATAGGCGGTCTGTATCCATGATGATGCACCGACTGTGACAGGTTCTTTCCACCACCAACCATAGGCGATCTTTTTTATCAGACTGTTAAGTGGATCTTTATACCAAGCCCGTGGTTTTCCAGCGTAGGTATATAATCCATCGTCCAAATAAGCCCCTGTACTCCCCCATTGCTGAGAAACGCTCATCGCATATTGAAATTCCACGCGTCGGTCACTGCCTACCAAGATTTCTGCTGGGCGCCAGCGCTCACACCATTGCTTGATTTGTTGAAAATTTCGTGACCGCTCAGCGAGCTTTTCTTTACCGTGCGCCATTCCCGGCAAAATATGTACCTCGGTGAACAATTCACTCTGTTTTAAACAGTTATAGTAGGGATTGTTATCAACATTTTTCTGATCAATTAAAACCAGATAGGCATTTTGTAGCTCTTTATGCGCTGTAGCATGTGCTAGGCTAACCATCACATTAAGCGGCGTAGAAGGCATATAGATGACATTGTTTTTCATTATACGTTTCCTAAGCAGACAGCCATGCTGGAAAGTACGTCATCTACCGTCAAGCCTTGCAAAGATTCCTGCTCCTGTTGACGCGAAGCAAACTTTTTCACATAAAACGAGGAAACTGGTGATACCAGTCGCGTTACATTTTGTCCATCCGCACCGATTAATTTAGGATCCGTCACTCGATAAAGCACTGTCATCGGCACATCTAATGCTGCTGCCACATGAGAAAGCCCTGTATCCACAGAGACAACAGACTGAGAAAATTTAAGTGTTTTGGCCATATCATTGAGACTTAACATTTGCTCCGGCACCCAAACATCTTTTGGCTCTACCGCATTTGCAGCAATACGCTGAGCACGATAAAACTCCTCGTCATTACCCCACGGTAAAACCACTTTAAAACCTTGCTGATTGACTCGTTGCAACAATTTAATCCAATATTCCTCTGGCCAATATTTTGTTGTCCAAGTCGTGCCATGCAAAAAAACCATATACGGATTATCTGCAAAATTTTGCACTAAAACTGATGGTTTTTGCCAATTTTCTGTATCTAAACCATACACAATCGGCTGTGCTGGAGTGATCTCATAACCTAGTGCCTTGGCAAACAACTCTCGTAAACGCCAAATGGCGTGCTGCTCTTTTGCAACGCTCACTTTTTCCTGGTAAAACAGTGACGCCAATGGCTCTCGCACCGACAACCAATCCATTCCCGCTACAGGCGCTTTGATTTTTCTCGCCACCCAAATGCTTTTCAATAAACCTTGCGCATCCAGCACTAAATCATAATTTTCCGCATTAATACTTTCGAAAAACGATTTAATTTCACTTCGCGTTTGCTTACTGAATGGGGATGTTCTCCATTTACGCAATTCAATAGGGTAGACTTTATCAACAACAGGATGCCAACAAGGAATTTCCATAAATGACCTTTCTACCACCCAGTCTACCGTCAAATCAGGAATAGCTGCTTGGGCATCGGATAAGGCAGGAAAAGTGTGAAAGACATCCCCCATCGAGGACATCTTAATCAGCAAGACACGCATAATTAGTTTTTAAAATCCAGTACATGAGGGTTTTCGGTAAGCCATTGTAAATACTTACGCACACCTTCGGCAACGGTATGGAAAGAATCACGGTAACCGGCTGCTCTCAAAGCACCGTTATCTGCTTGGGTGAAGCTTTGGTATGCACCTTTCAGGTGTTCTGGAAATGGAATATATTCAATTTCACCCTTGCCGTGAAAATCGATAACCGCTTCAGCAATGTGCTTGAAAGGTTCGGCAGCAGCCGGCCCCAAATTAAAGATACCGGATTTATCAGGATTGGCTAGAAACCACAAGTTGACCTTAACCACGTCTTCGATATAGACAAAGTCTCGCGTCTGCATGCCGTCGCCATAGCCGTCATAAGCACCGAATAACTTTAGCTTTTCGCCAGCCAGAATCTGGTTATGCAGTTTGAAAGCCACACTCGCCATATCGCCCTTATGCTGTTCACGAGGTCCATACACATTGAAATAACGGAAACCGACAATTTGGCTTTGCGCCTTAGGTAAAATCTGACGGACATACTGATCGAACTGAAATTTCGAATAACCATAAACATTCAGCGGTTTTTCATAAGTGCGGTCTTCGATAAAAGTTGGGCCGTCACCGTAAACTGAAGCGGATGATGCATAGAAAAATGGGATTTTCCAGTTCAGGCAATAATTCAGCACATCTTTCGAGTACTCATAATTATTGTCCAGCATGAATTTTCCGTCCCATTCGGTGGTCGCAGAACAAGCTCCTTGATGGAATATCGCTTCAATTTCAGGTAAACCCTGCTCAGCAAAGATACGCTGCTGAAAATCCTCTTTATCAAGGTAGTCTGCGATATCGCAATCGGCGATATTGATAAACTTTTTACCGTTTTTAAGATTATCAACCACAATAATATCTTTGCGCCCCATGTTATTTAGAGCCTTGACAATATTACTGCCGATAAAACCTGCACCACCCGTTACTACAATCATTACTACCTATCTCTTGTCAACCTATTACTTAACTACCCCTATCCAACGATTAGCAGATGACATGGTGAATGAACAATGCCTCTCTATCTTGGACGGATATCATATGCCTTGGATTTTATCACTTTATAAGCATATTTGACCTAAAAAAGGTAGAATACCGATTCAATTAAAGCAGAATAAAACTTACCTTATGTTTGAAATAAAAACTCCTTGGCAGCGCATAAAAGCCTATTTTGAATTCTGGGTGATTGATCACGAATTCGTACGCGCCATCTACCGCAATTTTCACCAGATTTCCGACCAAGCCTTTCGTAGCGCTCACCCGTCACCACGTTTTATCAAACGCATGCAGCAGCAGCACGGCTTAAAAACCATTATCAATTTGCGAGGTGAAAACAAAACTGGCCAATACATGCTGGAACTCGAAGCCTGTAAAAAACTTGGCGTCAAACTTATCAGCACCCCTCTGTCTTCGCGTGACGCCCCTAGCAAGGAACGCATCATTAACTTATTCAAAGCCTTTGACGAAGCGGAAGCGCCTCTGTTGCTGCACTGCAAATCCGGCGCCGACAGAGCCGGGCTCGGTAGCGCCTTATATCAACTTTATAAAAATGAGATCCCGCTTGATGAAAGCCGCCAACTAAGGCCTTCCTATGGACACTTTAAAAGTTCCGAAACGGGTGTTTTGGACCACTTTATTGCCACCTGGAACACCTATCACCAGCATAATCCTGATGTGAGCTTTCTGGACTGGGTTAAAAACGACTATAACCCCGAAGAAGTGGACAAAACCTTTAAAGCCTCCCGATTAGGCAATCTTCTAGTCAATAAAATCTTAAGAAGAGAGTAATGAACGAATCACCCAAGGTCTATTCGATCAAAGAACTATATCCTCGACTTTTCCATTATGTAAAACCATACTGGAAAGCGATCATCCTATTGCTTTTGGCACTGATTTTGACAGCCGCAATGGAGCCGCTAATGCCTGCGCTACTCAAACCACTAATTGATGACAGTATGATCAAAAAAGACATGGATGCCATCGTTATGGTGCCGTTATTACTGGCCTTGGTATTTATCGGAAAAGGTATCGGTGAATACTTCAGCAAAGTCGTCGGCCAATGGATCGCCCACAAGGCCATTCTTGATATTCGTTATCAAATGTTTAAAAAACTCAATGCCTTACCGTTAGAAACATTTCAACGTTATAGTTCTGGAAGATTAATGTCGAAACTGACCTATGACGTGCTGCAACTTGGCAACACACTGAGTGAGGCCTGGATAGTGGTGATTCGTGACAGTTTAATTATTCTCGGTCTACTTGGCTTTTTACTTTATACCTCATGGCAGCTAACTCTGATGATTCTGCTGATTGCACCAGTAGTGGCATGGATTATTCAATGGGCCAGCAAATTGATGCGCAATTCCAGCTCCGATATGCAAAACAGCATGGGAGAGCTCACACACAGTCTAGAAGAGAGCATCTCAGCGCATAAAGACATCAAGATTTATGGCGCAGAAAGTTACGAAGAAAACAAACATTTGAACATCACTGAAAATCTGCGTCAACACACCATGGAAGTTATCAAAGTATCCGCGCTCAATGTTCCTTTGGTGCAAGTTATCGCGGCTGTTGCCATGTCATCAGTCATCTATGCGGTATCACTAATGTCGGCGGAAGACCTGTTTACACCCGGAGAGCTAATCGCCTTTATAGTCGCCGCCGCAATGATTTTCGAGCCGATTCGCCGGCTGACCAATATCAATGAAACTATTCAAAAAGGGATGGCTGCCGCAGAAAGTATTTTTGAATTGCTTGATCAACCAGAAGAGCAGGATGCAGGTAAGCAATCCATGAACATAGCCAGCGGCGGAATCGTTTTCGACAAGGTCGGTTTCAAATACAGCAGCAGCGAACACAACCTATTGACCGACCTAAGCTTTAACTTAAATGCCGGCACCACCACGGCTTTGGTGGGTGAATCCGGTAGCGGCAAGACTACCATCGCCAATCTGATTTCACGTTTTTACAATATTCAGTCCGGTAGCATCTTGCTTGATGGTATCGATATTAAAGATATCAAGCTTAAAGACCTGCGCGAACAGATCGCGTTTGTCAGCCAAGATGTCGTACTATTCAATGACAGCATTCGCGCCAATATTGCATACGGCCATAATGGGTTTGATGAACAAGCCATTATTGCTGCGGCAAAATCCGCTCACGCTTGGGAATTCATTGAAAAACTACCTGATGGACTAGATACCCAGATCGGCGACAACGGATCAAAACTCTCAGGTGGTCAGCGCCAACGTATCGCCATTGCCCGCGCTTTCTTGAAAAACGCACCTATCCTAATCTTAGATGAAGCGACATCCGCACTCGATAACCAAAGCGAGGCGCAAGTTCAGCAAGCCCTGGAGGAGTTACGCAAAAACCGTACGGTTTTGATTATTGCCCATCGTCTCTCCACAGTGGAGAGCGCCGACAACATTATCGTACTGGACAAGGGCAGATTAGTTGAACAGGGCTCTCACCAACAGCTGATGCAGCTTGATAACGAATATGCACGTTTACAGAAAAAAGGAATGTTAAATGCATAATAAAGCCAAAGTTTCTGAATTCAGTTATGGCTTTTTACACCCCAAATACTGGGGCATCTGGTTAATGGTCGGCTTTTTGCGCCTTTTGCACTGTCTACCCTGGACAGCCAAGCTTTGGCTGGGTAAAAAAATCGGCCGACTTTTTATGAATTTATCAAAATCGCGTCGAGAAACCGCCAAAAACAATATTCGCCACGCTTTTCCCGAACTTGATGAATCATCGATTCATGACCTAACCCAAAAACATTTCGAATCTTTAGGTATCAGCCTATTTGAATCGATGCTGGTCTGGTGGGGTGATCATCGCCGCAATAAAGACAATCCTTTTGAAAAAAGTCTCGTAAGTTATGAGAATATCGAGGTTCTGCGCCAAGCTGAAGCCAGTAAAAAAGGCGTGATTATTCTGGTACCGCACTTTACCACCACGGATATTATTGGACTGTTTCTATCATTTAAAACCAGTCTGAAACCGGTTTACCGTCCACACGACAACCTCTTAATGGATTACTTAATCGCCAAAGGACGTACTTTGGACAACATGACACCATTGTCCAAATTCAATACCCGCGCCATGATTAAAACGCTGAAGTCCGGTGAAAACCTTGGCTTTTTACCTGATCAACGGTTTCGCGCCAAAGGCCGTATTGATGTGCCCTTCTTTGGCGAAAACGCGCCGAGCAACCCTGCCACCTCCAAACTGGCACAATTAACCGGCTGCATTGTATTACCCACTTTTTTAACGCGCCTGGATAACGGTCACTATGTGGTACGTTTTGAAGAACCGGTCGAAAACTTTCCCAGCGGGGATGATTACGAAGATACGCTAAAACTTCACCATATCTATGAACAGGCTATCAGAGCGAATCCAGCGCAATACCTATGGGTACATAATCGCTGGGACAGATAAAAAAAGAAAATCAAATCATAAAGACAAGACAATAAAAAAGCCGCTTTAAAGCGGCTTTTTTATTGGTTTTCACTTAGTGACCGGAACGATGCGGATCAAAATCCTTCAAGACATATTCTGCACCGCAGTATGGGCACTTGGCTTTACCGGTTGCCTCAATTGGCAAGAACACTCTAGGATGAGAGTTCCACTTACTCATATCCGGAGTAGGACAGTGAAGCGGCAAATCATCATAAGTCACTTCATAATGGGATTTGGCATTGGTTGAATTGTTCGACATAAATCTTCCTTTGTTTAATCCTTACTTAGCAACCGTAGTCAGCCACTCCATATGCTCCGCAGAGCGGCCGTGGACAATATCAAAATACAGCGACTGCAACTTCTCTGTGATTGGCCCACGTGAACCTTGACCGATCGGACGATTATCCAATTCACGAATCGGCGTTACCTCTGCCGCAGTACCGGTAAAGAACGCTTCATCGGCGATGTAAACCTCATCACGGGTGATACGTTTTTCTTTAACCTCAATGCCCATATCACGTGCCAACTTCATAATCGTTTTACGCGTAATACCATCTAAACAACAGGTCAGTTCCGGGGTATACAACACGCCATCTTTAACCATAAAGAAGTTCTCGCCGGAACCTTCGGCAACATAACCATCCACATCAAGCAACAAGGCCTCATCACAACCGTGGCTTACCGCTTCTTGCAGCGCCAGCATCGAGTTCATGTACTGACCATTTGACTTGGCTTTGGTCATGGTAACGTTTACGTGGTGACGAGTATAAGAAGACGTCGCAATCTTGATCCCACGAGTCAAGTTCTCTTCACCCATGTAAGCGCCCCATTCCCATGCCGCAACCATGACATGAACCTTTAGGTTGTCAGCACGTAAACCCATACCTTCTGAACCATAAAAAGCCATTGGACGAATATAGGCAGATTTTAGATTGTTTTCACGAACGGCGGCACACTGCGCTTCATCCAACGTTGCCTTATCAAACGGCATTGGCATATTCATGATTTTGGCGGAGTTAATCAAACGGTCTGTATGAGCATCCAAACGGAAAATCGATGTGCCCTGCTCGGCATCATAGGCGCGGACACCTTCAAACACTCCCATACCGTAATGCAATGTATGTGTTAACACATGTACCTTTGCATCACGCCACGGAACCATTTCACCATCTAACCAGATCAGCCCATCTCTATCAGCCATTGTTTGCATCGATTTTCCCCACCCAAAAAGCGTTGATTAAAATTAATAAATAAGCCGTGTATTTTAGCCTAATTTAAGTAAATCTGAATGGAAAGATTGGTTTTTTTCGACAAAAAAAGCCTAATTTGTGCCGTGAAAACAGCCATTTAATGTTTTTAGCTGCCGCAAAAACTTGAATTATTCACCATTTTGGATAAAATCATTCTTTTGATTTTGCTGGTTCGTGTCGAAATCGACGCGAGCCACATCAAAAAAGCAACCTTGCAGTGAGCTTCTAAAAGTACAACGATGTACCTTTCCACTGAAGCTACTCGGGTTGCTTTTTTGTTTCAAGGGCCAAAGCGGCAAGACTGTCCAGCGCTCAAATAGACTTTCTAGGCTTTGAAAACAACTTTGTATTTCAGTATTTAGCTTTTTAGGTAGAAAAACACTAATGTCAGATCATTTAATGAACACTTATGCCCGTTTACCGGTGAGTTTTGAAAAAGGTAACGGAGCAACTTTAATCGATAGCGATGGCAAAACCTATTTGGATGCCATCAGTGGTATTGCGGTATGCAGCCTTGGCCACGCTCACCCAGCAGTCAGTGACGCCATTTGCGAGCAAAGCCACAAATTGATTCATACCTCAAATCTATATCAGATTGGCAATCAACAGAAACTGGCTGATAAATTGATTGAACTGTCCGGCATGGATCGCGTGTTTTTCTGTAACTCGGGTGCCGAGGCCAACGAGACTGCACTGAAAATTGCCCGTAAGCATGCCAATGATAACGGCATTGAAAACCCTGCCGTTATTGTTATGAACAACAGCTTTCACGGTCGTACCTATGCGACTTTATCGGCAACCGGAAACGATAAGGTACATGCCGGATTCACTCCACTTATGGAAGGTTTTATCCGTGTACCTTTTGATGATGTCGACGCCGTTAAAGCGCATAGTGCTAACCAGAATATCGTCGCCATCTTGGTGGAACCGGTTCAGGGTGAAGGTGGTGTACATGTACCAAAGCCAGGCTACCTGAAAGCACTGCGTGAGATCTGCGATACCAACGGCTGGCTGTTAATGCTGGATGAAATCCAAACCGGTATCGGCAGAACCGGGGCTTGGTTCGCTTTCCAACATGAAGACATTAAACCCGATGTTGTCACCTTGGCTAAAGCACTGGGTAATGGTATGCCGATTGGTGCTTGCATGGCGACAAGTCAGGCTGCACAGACCTTGGTTCCCGGTAACCACGGCACCACTTTTGGTGGCAACCCATTGGCGTGTGCCGCTGGCCTTGCGGTATTAAACACCATGCAGGTCCACAACCACATTAAATCGGTGGTTAGAAAAGGCGCCGATTTACTTGCAGCTTTTACAGCTGAATTAAGCGGCCAAACCGGCATTGTCGATATTCGTGGTAAAGGCTATATGATCGGAATCCAGCTTAATAAACCATGTGGTGAACTGGTGACTCGAGCACTTGAGAAAGGTTTACTGATCAATGTCACCCGCGGTGACACTGTGCGTTTATTGCCGACATTTGTCATGTCTGATGAACAGAGCAAACATTTGGTATCGACTTTAAGCCAGCTCATTAAAGAATTTTTAAACGAATAACGTATTTCGTTATCCCTAACTAAAAGACTATTAACTATGACCGTTAGACATTTTTTAACCCTACATGATTTAAGCTCAGCAGAACTAATGCAGGTTCTAAAGCGTGGTATCGAGTTAAAAAACATGCAAAAGTCAGGTGAAATTTATGAACCTCTCAAAAACCAGACACTTGCCATGATTTTTGAGAAGCAGTCCACTCGCACCCGTATCTCCTTCGAAACCGGGATGACACAACTCGGTGGTCACGCGATGTTCCTGTCTTCAGAACACACCCAGCTAGGACGTGGTGAACCCATTGAAGACAGCGCACGCGTTATCTCCAGCATGGTGGACGGCATCATGATCCGCACCTTCGGTCATGATATAGTCGAAACCTTTGCCCAATACTCTAATGTGCCGGTAATCAACGCCCTAACCGATGATTACCATCCATGCCAGCTATTGGCGGACATGCAGACATTCTATGAACACCGCGGGGATATTCGCGGCAAGACCGTGACTTGGGTCGGTGATGGTAACAATATGTGCCACTCTTATATCAATGCCGCGGCTCAATACGGCTTTAAACTTCGAGTAGCCTGCCCGGAAGGTTACGACCCAATGCCGGAACTGATGGAAAAATATGCCGATAGCGTTGAAATCGTACGCGATGTAATGGAAGCCGCAACCGATTCTCACCTCATCGTTACCGATGTTTGGGCAAGCATGGGACAGGAAGAAGAGCAAAAACAGCGTCACCGCGATATGTCCGGCTACCAAGTCAACAAAGCGGTCATGCAACAAGCGGCGGACGACGCCTTATTCATGCACTGCCTACCGGCACACCGCGGTGAAGAAGTCACCAGCGATGTGATTGATGCACCGGATGCCGTCGTTTGGGATGAAGCAGAAAATCGTTTACATGCCCAAAAAGCGCTACTGGAATTCCTCATGGCAAAATCTCATTAAAGGTTTCGTAGCCACGCACCAATAAAAAAGCCAGCTTATGCTGGCTTTTTTTATTGTGTGTATGCTAATCGATAAGCTGTTTACGCGCCAAAAAGGCTTGCGACAAGGTTCCACTATCGAGATACTCGAGCTCTCCCCCCATGGGAATCCCCTGAGCCAAACGTGAGACGACTACCGAGTTTTGTGCCGCCAATTGCTGAATATAGTGCGCCGTCGCTTCAGATTCAACACTCGCATTCATAGCAACAATCAACTCTTTAATATCACCTTGTTGCAGCCTTAGCTCAAGCAGATCCAAACCGATCTGCTGCGGGCCAATACCGTCAATCGGCGATAAATGGCCCATCAACACAAAATACTGTCCGGCAAAAATACCCGATTGCTCAATGACCTGGACATCTGACGGAGACTCGACGATACATAATTCGCCAATCGCGCGCCGCTCAGAAGCACAGATATGGCAGGTCGGCTCTTCGGTCAAAGTACGGCATAACGAACAGTGACCGATTTTCTCGATTGCATCCGACAACACCGAGGCTAACTTGGCGCCTCCGGATTTATTGCGCTGCAATAAATGATAGGCCATGCGCTGGGCAGATTTTGGCCCAACTCCAGGCAATACACGGAAGGCTTCTATCAAAGATTCGATTAACGGACTTTGCAACAGACAAACCCTATATTAAAACGGCATTTTCATGCCAGGAGGCATATCCATACCTGCAGTCAAACCACCCATTTTTTCTTGGGTCACCTCTTCAACACGACGAGCCGCACTATTTACGGCTGCGGCAAACAGGTCTTCCAGCATCTCTTTATCATCCATTAAAGAGTCATCAATCTCGACCTTTACCAGTTCGTGCTTACCGGTCATAACCACTTTGATCAATCCGCCGCCGGCTTCACCATTGACTTCCATATTGGCAATTTCTTCTTGCGCAGCCTGCATGTTCTTCTGCATCTCTTGCGCTTGCTTCATTAAATTGCCTAGTCCGCCTTTTCCACCAAACATAAAACTATTCCCTTTATAAATGCTTATTTAATAATGAGTTGCTATCAGTGCAACCTATTTAGTCGTGCCAGATATTATAAATCATCAGCCACTTAGAATGACCTAAATGGGTTTAAATTAGGTTTAAACAGGCTTAATCGAACCGTTGATCACCTCTAAATTCAGCGCTTGTTTAAGCTGCTGAACAATCGGATCACTTGAAATGGACTGCTCTGCTTGAGATTGCAGGTTTTGCGCCTGCTGCTGCGCGTATTTAGCCGGGGTAAAGTGTTCATTGGCGTCCACCAACTGTAATTTGAACCCTTTACCGAATGCCTGTTGTGCCGCCTGCTCAATTTGCTGCAGCGGCGCGTCAGCCATTGCGTATTGTTGTTGCGGATCAATACTGATTTGCATGGATTGCTGATCAATCGCAACCAAAACACTGTTTCGTGCGATTTCTGCTGCCATACCATTAATTTGCAGATGTTCAATCAACTGCAACCAATCCTGCAATTTATCACCCGTCATGATTGGCGCCGCCGGCTTGGAAGCAGACTCCTCTATCGGCTTAATTTGGCTATTTTGAGCCGCCTCTGCAACCATATTTGGTGAGATAGATTCAGACTGTGTCACTGGGGAAACCGGGCTCTCCTGGATCGGTTCTGCAACACCATGCCCAGACTCCAACCATGGTGGAATATCCGCCGCCGGGTTTGCGCTCATACTTTCTGCCTGCCCGGTTTGGTTTGGTTGCGCCGGCCCCGCTGCATTGTCACTAAAAGGCAACTGCGCATAACCGTCCATAAAGGATGCCGGCTCGGAATTATGATCATCAACATACTCATCAACCTGCGCGTCAATTTGAGGATTAGACTGCAGATATGGTGACTTTTGCTCGGCAACGAGCTGCTGATTGACAGCCATTGGCTCGGAATAAACTTCCTCCACAACAGGAGAATCATTAAACGGAGCCTTAGCCTGATTTAATTGTTCGGCTGGATTTACTGGTTGCGATGCCGTCACCTCAGCAGCAATACCGCTGTCTGCCTGCTGTGATAAAGAGCTCTGCTTGAGGCGCTGGCGAATCATCGACAAATGATCACTATGCATGGAAGCTGCTGCTTGCTCTTCAACAACAGGTTGTTCGGCAGATGCCTGAACAGCAGTATTTTGCTCAACCGACATCTCGACAGCAGTTGCTTCAAGCGCTTCTGCAAAAGAGCCTGAGTTATCAGTAGAGTGATTTTGTCGCGACTCTACCGCTCCAGTAACGGCATCTTGCTGTTGACAAAAGGTTTGCTGAGGAGCCAGAGCATTGTCTTGCATGGCTACGATTTCGGCTGATTGAACCTTTTGCTCTGCCACTTGTGAAAGGTTTGAATTCTGCACAGCCTCCGGCTTAATGGCAGCCTCTAGAGTCGTGTTTTGACTATCCGTTAGAGTTTTTTTTTGAGCGCTTTTGCCTACCAAAGAGCGCGCCGAGGCCAAGTTAGCCATCGCCTCTTCTGCAGACATATTACCCAACATCTGTTCGCCATCATCTGCAGTTGCTGAGGATAAACCTGAAGCGCCGGAGGACAATGAAGTTGCACCACTATTAGCTGCTTGTGCTCCGCTGGCTTGCATTGTGGAGCCTACCGCCTGAGAGGCTTGCACCGGCTGGAAGGCAAGCATACGCATCAAGGACATCTCAAAACCGATGCGAATATCCGGCGCCAGTGCCATATCCTGTTTTGCCAATAAGGCGATTTGGTAAAGTATCTGTACCTTTTCCGCGCTGAACTGCTCGGCCAGACCGATAATAATATCTTTTGGCAAGACCGTTGTGGTCTCGGCTTCAGCAAATACTTGGCAGTAGGTAATGGCATGCAAACTTTCAATTAATTGTGAAAGCAAGGCTTGATAATCCACCCCCATCGTCGCCAACTGCTGAATAAGTTGCTTAATGGCTTCATTATCATCATTAGCCAAGGCTTGCAAAATACCAACGCTGAATTGCTGATCAACCAAGCCTAACATGGTTTGCACGGCATCAAACATGACCTGACCTGCGCCATAGGCGATGGCCTGATCCAACAAACTCAAACTGTCTCGTGCCGAACCATCACCACTTTTGGCGAGCAATGCCAAGGCAGCGTCTTCATAAACAATGTTTTCTTGTTGCAGAATATTCGCTAAATGCGTCTGGATCTGAGTTTGCGTCAAACGCATCAGGTTAAACTGCAAGCAGCGCGATAATACAGTGATAGGCAACTTATGCGGATCGGTGGTCGCTAACAGAAACTTAACGTGCTCAGGTGGCTCTTCCAAGGTTTTCAATAAAGCATTAAAACTACTTTTAGAGAGCATGTGCACTTCATCGATCAGGTAGACTTTGTAGCGCCCCTGAGTCGGTGCGAACTGGACATTATCAAGAATCTCACGGGTATCATCGACTTTGGTTTTAGATGCCGCATCAACTTCAATCAAGTCAATAAAACGGCCTTCGTCAATCGAACGACAAGTTTCGCACTGACCGCATGGGTTTGAAGAAATACCGTGCTGACAATTCAACGCCTTGGCGAAAATTCTCGCGATGGTGGTTTTGCCCACCCCACGGGTACCGGTAAACAGGTAAGCATGGTGTAAACGCTGCTGATCCAGTGCGTTTGCCAAGGCCTGCATAACATGGGTTTGGCCCACTAATTCTGCAAAATTTTTAGGTCGCCACTTGCGGGCAAGAACGGTATAACTCATGGCAAATAGTTTACCTAAATTTTGCGATGACTGTTGGAGTTTTACAGAGAATTATTCAATCAAATTCAGACAAGATTTTATGGACTCAAATAAACCCATCAATAAACGGTTGAACCACTTAAAGGCAATCAAGCAAAGAGATAGAAAACAGCAAATAAATTGGAGGCAACCCTACCCGCCTTACCTCGGCGCACGCATCAGAAGGTACCGTTGCTTCCTTCCGGACCTGGCGGAGTTCCCAACTTAGCGTCGCGAGGGGACGAATAGAGTTACCATAATGGAGCGGGTAGGCGGAATCGAACCCCCGTCATCGGCTTGGAAGGCCGAGGTAATAACCACTATACGATACCCGCAACTAGTAACGACTGCTGGAGTCTAACTAGGTGAGCATTTAACTCGGTGGTGGATTATACACAGTTTGCCAGGCAGTTGCCACTTTATGGCCGAGCATAATCAAACGGAATTGCAAATAATGAACACTGCTAGATTAAAGGCTTCATCTTTAATTTGATATAGCCGTTGCTGGCCCCCTTTGCCAATAGGCAAGCATCGGCACTGGCAACGTTTTCAGCGTTCAATGGTTCCAAATCCACAGCCAGCTCTAATGGAAACTCAAACACGCCATCATAGTGATCGCGCGCATTGAATAGACTATAGCCGACCCCCAAACTTCTTACTAAATGAATGGTGGAACCGGCCTCTCTTGGCTGGCTGGTTTCCGCCAATGCCGCTATCTGCATTAGGGAGTCAAAATTGCTGTACAACCTTAACCAGCCTAGACTTTCGGCATCATATAAAAACCGCTCCAGATAAGCCGCTTCTTCGGCAACAAACAACTCCACCTTCAAAACCGATTGACCGATAGCGCGTACCTTTAACAATTGTGAATTGGCAAGGTTACTGGCATCGTAATGCTGATGATGGTCAAAATAGGTTTTAACGCTATCCCGATTTAACTGAAAACTTTTCAGCACCCCATAATCCAATACCTGAGACTCATTCGGCCTTAGCCAACTGGCAACCATCAAGGCGTTCATTGCTTTGTTTTGTTGCGAACCGGCATGTTCATGCACACAGACTTCACTGGGATAAACCTCTAGGTTTCTTATTGACATGACTACCTCCGCCAAATAAACCAAAATATATTTGTTTTAATTTTTAAGAGACCCAATCACGCTGGAAAACATTTCATCTGGCTCATTAGATTTTCGTTTCGAACCTATTTGATGCGAACGGAAAATACTTGGCGTTAACCCGGTGACGTTTTTAAACGCCCTAGTAAAATGACTATTGGTTGAATACCCTAAGCTCATAGAAATCTCTGATAAGGAAAGATTGGTGTCTTTAAGCATTTTTTTAGCTTGTTCAACCTTCAGACCATTGATTATCTCTCGATAGCTCAAGCCTTTTTCCGAAAGATCACGACTCAACTGTCGACTGCTAATGCATGGGCTAAAGCTTCACCGCTTATACGCTTTGCCGCAAAATGACTCGGTGCCATTTCGTGAATAAAACGTCTCAACTCCCAGCTACAAGGCTGATTTGGCGATAATTTAGCAAAGAAATGCTGCGATAAATTCAAATCCTGATTTCGATAATACAACGCAATTTTATTTTGCTTTAGCGACACAGGACACCCCGAAAAAAGCACATTGATATCATCAGTAAAATACTGATCACCAATAAAGCTGATACAAGCCGGCTTGGCGTCACTGTATAGCTCAATAACACGCATCAATAGTGAAAAAACCAACCACTGACCGACTGCAAAGCTGGCAAATGGCGTCTCTATCTGCGGATTGCGATAAAACTCAAACTCAACAACACTATTCGAACTGTAATTTATATCCAGCGCGGCTTCAGACCCTACGATATTTAGCATGTTGCGAAAGCTATGCAACGCATTTTCCAAACAGGAGCACTCGGCTTGCAACAAATCGACAGGATGAATCTTTGGCTGTGCTAGCCAAGTCTCCGCCGAGATAGAAAAATCATGTTTTTCCAATAGATCTTGCAGCCAAAACAAAACAATTTCCGAAGGCAAACGTGCCGTTTCATCAATGTAGGCGGTATCGAACATTGGCGAATAAAACTCAGAATCTCGATAATCGATCGCCTTGGACTTCAATTGTGCAAAAATCGGCTTTAAGTACTCTGCCCTAAAATGACCTGTAATTTCATAACAAAAACAATCCCAAAAAATCTTGATATTTTTCATTATGTTGCAAAATCAAATTATTCGACAACTATGAAAACCGTTCAGGTTTACATCCATTATCAGACACCGTATCTAAGCAACTGTATAAAAAGGATTTTTTTATAAAAAAACCATTTTCAGACACCTATTCTATTTTTCACAACTCTCCTATACAGGACTAAATAAATGTAAGAATCTTCAATTGAGCCACACTTGTTCGAAAACAAGGACATAAAGTCATGGAGGTTTTTCGCAAAGACCGCCAGACCGCCGCTTCTACCTTATTCTTCTGCCACATCACTATCATATAGCCTCACTTCCACCGAAGTGGATCAACCATTAATTAAGCTGAGCTAGACATAGCTTTGCAAGCTAAACACGACTCGTTGAATGCACCAAGCTTTACTTGAATGGATTTTTACAACAATCAATGATTAGATGCTGAAAGCAAATAAACACAGAGCTTAGAAACAAAAAAAGCCGAACATTTCTGTTCAGCTTTTATATATATGGCGGAGAGCGGGGGATTTCAAAGCTATCTATGCACAATGGTTTCAGCCCACTTTCATATGCTTATACCCGCATTTGTACCCGCTCTTTGAAACTCATCTTAAACATGCTCGTTTAAGCCACAAATTACAAAAAGCTTACTTGTTTAGGTATAAAGACTTTTTTGCCAATAGAATGAATAACAAAACCTTAAAACATAACTTAATTAGAGTTCTTATCTCTCAACTAAGTCCCTCAAATCCAGAAACATAATCGGACACTCTCTCATCATATTTTCATGTGTACCCACTAGTTCAAAACCAAAACTCTGATACCAATCAATCTTATCCTTTCTTGCATCAAGAACAAGGAATCGACAACCAACTGTCTCTCGAATCGTGTCAACAACCAAACTAAAACTTTGAGCCAATAAAATTTGGCCAATACCTTGTCGTTGATATCTTTGATCTACAGCTAGGCGTGTAATTTTTACGGCTGGCTTTGATTGAAAATTATTTACTGGATGTCCAGAATCATCAGCAACATCATCTTCAAATTTTATTTCTGTACATGTAAGAGAAATAAAACCAATGACTTTGCGACCAATTTCAGCTACATAAGTTTTAGATATGAGCAGGCGGTCAAACTCGAATGCCTGCTCTTTAATGAAATGCGTTAATGAATCTTCTGGATCGCTGAGCTCAAACTCATGGACAATGTGTCTTGGATACTCAAGAATATTAAACTGAATGCCACTATCTTGCGGCAACTGCTCGCTGTTTGTCTGCAACTTCACGGCCTTCTTTTAGAAGTTTAATAGCCAACATGTTTTTTTTTGGTTCTTGGGCAATTCGCTGTCTAAACCAATCTGCATCTTTACCACTTAGCTCAACACCACCAAATCTAGTAGTCTTAACTCCCATAACATCCTCTCCAAGATGAATAATTAATGTGCTTATATCTATAAGCACGATATCGGCCAATAATTATAAACCTTAATAGTTTATAAAAATCGAAACCGAACAAAGGGTTCGCATTGTATTATAAATAACGCTCATGGTCAAAATACCTTGTATTACATTGTGTTATACATGTAAGACACTTATGAATGTATAACACGTCTTACACTAATGCAAGAGTTATTTCCCCCTTCCCCTCTTTAAATGCGGCAAAAGCCAGCTGCCTAAAATGTGATTTGACTATAAAAAGGTGCATGACACATAAAAATTCAACATTCTTAAAGAATCATTATTAATGTATTATTTACGTATCATTGCTTAACACTAAAGAAATATATGGAATATCAAGACTCAAACTCAGAAAGGCGTAACCTTGTTGCTATATCTATGGCATTTATCATTTATCACTTAGCTGGCGGAGAAATCACAAATGGAGGACAACTCAAACTACAAGCAATAAACGTCACATTCCATAATCCGGAGTACCTAACACTCATAGCATGGATAATATTATTTTGGTTTTTACTAAGATACTGGCAGACAAGCAGAGAAATAATCTCAAACAGCTTTGCACATGAACGAGGTCAACTTGTAAAAAATAAATTTATGCAAAATTTTTTATTACACCAAGCAGCCACAGAAATACGAAAAAAATTTGATTTACCTAAAACAAGAACAATTAAAACCATTCCAATGGCTAACCAGCACTATGTTAATTTTCGCTGTATAGTTGAGTTTAACGACAACAAAGGAATAAAAAACAGCGCACAACATACCTTGAACATCGAAACAAATAAATATGCTAGAACAATGATAAATACACATATAGCGCTTACGCGCCCCGCATTCACAAGCACTGTCATGCCTTACATTCTGTTTTTTCTTGCTGTAGCTTTAAATTCCCCATGGGAAAAACTTGTTTAAATCGCAAAATATTAAGTAGAAAGCCGGCTTTTTAGTAGCGAAGCTAAAATTGTCTTATTAGACCTATGATTTGAAGTTTTTTTTAGAACTTTTATTGGGCTCAGAATCAGTCTAGAAGAGTAATTCTAGAATCTAAAATTTCATTTTTGAGTGAATTCAAGCGATCTCTTACTGAAATTCCATTATTTAATTCAGGATCATATGGGGCTCTAATAACTTCATATGGAAAATTATTCCCCCTCATCTGTTCATCAAACCACTCGTCTATCAATTTACATTCATCAGGCCAAATAATTACATCACATTCATAATTGAATGAATTTATACTTCCGAAAGCTGTTCTAGTAATGTTTGAACTGCCAATAATTCCGAAGACAGGATCATCATCTTGAGAAAGAATAAATACTTTTGCGTGCCACTTTAAGCCATTTTTATAATAACAATTTATATTAGCTCCTAGCCTAGTCATGTTGTCCCTAAAGTCTCTATAAGACTGCTTCCAAACCCCATTATGAATACCTACTGTATCGAGTTGAATTTTTGATTTCGCAACCTCTCTTCCAAAATTAATTTCTTGAGATGCCTGATACGAAGAACCTCGATAGTTCTCTTGAAAAAAACCTGAACAAAGCAATGCTTTATTTCCAGCGCCTGTCTTTATAGAACCAACCAATAAATCTCTAAAACGGTTAACCGGAAGTTGATTTCTTAAAATTATTGCTATTGCCAAATTTCTTTCCTTATTGGATATGTTTTACAGCTGGACAACTTAATGACTATTTATATAAAAATATTATTTTTTAATAATCATACGCAATAAATCTACTTAATTACTATTAATTTGTATCATATCGGTGGTTCGAATCCCTAAAGAGGATTCGAATAAAAAATTCAAAAAAACTTTCTAAAAAGCAAAGTTAACAATGAAAAATCAATAGGTTAGAAATCAAAAACCGACTTTGTACTCACACAAATAAAAAATTGAAATTTGTACTCGCTTTTGTACTCGCTTTTGTAAAAAATAAGCGTAAAAAACAGCAAAAAGTAGAAAAATTCAGGCTGTCACAAGAAGTAACACATTGAAAATAAAGGAATAAATATTTTATAGAGATATAAAGGAAAGTAATGGCGGAGAGCGGGGGATTCGAACCCCCGATAGGCGATTAACCTATACTCACTTTCCAGGCGAGCTCCTTCAACCACTCAGACAGCTCTCCGAAGGATGTGCGGATTATACTTGCTCGGAATTACTTTGTCTATGCGCGACACTTGAGAATCCATCAACTTTCATTAGGCATAAAAAATGCCGCATAAGCGGCATTTTTAGATTTGATTTAAAAATAAATTACATCATTTCCAAATCGTCTGCTACAGACTTAAAGCCTTCAATGGCACAAGCTTCGTCATCCATTCCGTCCGGGGCACCGGAAACACCGACCGCACCATAGAGTTTGCCGCCAGCTGTAATCGGCGTTGAACCAGCCATAAACGCAAGACCTTCACCAATAGAGGTTAAAGGCCCTTTTGCACGACCTTCCAAACCTGACCCTTTAACATTGAACATTACCGAAGTATAAGCTTTTTTCTGGCTGATACTTAGAGACACAGGCGGAGCGATGGTATCACGCATCTGCACCTGTACAATACCGTTTCTATCGACAACGGTAACACTGACCGGAATACCCTTTTCACGACAGGCTTTAATGGTATTGACAGCAATAGTGTTGGCAACATCAGCCGACAATCGAGATACGTTAACTACCATCGGATCTTCGGCATGAGCAGGCATCGCTGTTGCCGCCGCCAGACCAAGAACCGTTAATGCTTTTGCTAAAGTTTTCATGCATAACCTCCTAAGTGAATGCATTTAGTATAAGAGCCTTAACTGTTCCTCATTTTACAAACTTGGGGTTGCAAATCAATAGACTAATTAAGGCTTCATCTTCTCTCAATCATTCGCTTTTACAGCGAGTTCTGGCGCTCTAAAGCTTCTTGCTGTTTGACACCACCATGCCACTGCCAGATATAGTAAAGCAGAGGGATAACCAGCAATGTCAGCACCGTTGAAGACAGGGTTCCGAAAATCAACGATACTGCCAGACCACCGAATACCGGATCGGTAATCATGATCATGGAACCGAACATAATCGCTAGCGCCGTTAACAGGATAGGACGGAAACGAACTTTACCTGCTTCGATTACCGCGTCTCTTAGCGACTTACCTTCGGCACGGTACTCAAGAATAAAGTCTATCAACAAGAGCGAATTACGCACCACGATACCGGCCAATGCAATCACCCCGATCATAGAGGTTGCAGTAAACGCCTGCCCGGTCAGCCAGTGCCCCGGGAATACTCCGATCATCGTCAAAGGAATCGCACCCATTACGATTAACGGCATCATAAACGAGCGGTAATAACCGACCAGAATCAGGTAGATAAAGACAATCGCGACAATAAACGCACTACCCATATCACGAAACACATCCAATGTTAGACGCATTTCACCGCCCCATAACAAGCTATAGTTCATGACATCATCCGGCTGGGCGGAAACAAAACCAAGGTTTGCGGTATGGAAAGTCACGCCAGATTCAGGTAATTTAACGCCGTCTAGCATCTTATCCAGAGAAAGCACTGCATAAACCGGACTGGAACGCAGTAGCTCTCCACCCAACATCACCATCTGATGTTGGTCACGACCGATAATCGGCTTAGCGTAGACCACCTCTTCCACCTTGGCCACCGCTGATAACGGAACCGAAGCGCCCGAGCGAGATTGAACCTGCAGGGTCATTAATTGATCAACTACAGTACGCTCACTTCGTGGTAGTCGAACAATGATATTGACCGGCTCACGAACATCATCCAGGTGCATATAACCCAGCTCGAAACCATTGATATAGTCACGCAGCATCTTACTAACTTGTGCAGGCGCTACGCCCAACAAGTTAGACTGCTCACGATCGATATTGATTTCGTAACTCAAATTATCGGCGGTTACCGAATCATCAATATTGGTTAGCCCGTAGATTTGATGGAATGCCTTACTTACCTCTACAGAAGCTTCTCTAAGCTTTTCATAGTCTGGGCCGTAAAGCTCCGCCATAATCTGCATGGTCACCGGTGGCCCTGGTGGCGTTTCATATAACTTGATATTCGCTTCCGGGAAAATCTTGCGGATTTCACCAAGAGCCACATCAAAGTCCTGTACGATTTGGTGAGACGATGACGAACGCGAGTGTTTATCCACCAGATTCACGCGAATTTGGGCAAAGTTATTACCTTGCTTAATCAAATCACCACGAACCAAGGCGGCAAAGTCGATTGGCGCATGATCACCAAGATATACGCTGTAGTCGGTGACATGTTTTGTATTCGACAAGATACTACCAACATGACGTACCACGCGGTCAGTCGCCTCTAAGGCACTGCCTTCAGGCATATCGACCTGTACCAAGAAAGTACTGGTGTTGTCATAAGGCAACATCTTCACTTCAACACCGGCCGGATGCAATGGATTATTCATACCATCATCACGCAAGAACTGTAACGCCGGCTGCAACATAGCGCCCATAAGGGTGATCAACACCACCCCTAAAAACACATTACGCTTGGTGCGGCTCTCAATCATAGGCACAATCAGCTTCACATAAAGCTTTTGCATCCAATCCTCTTTTTCCAAATGGTGAGATTCGGTGCTTTCGCGCTTTTGCATCTCTTTAATGGCTTTTTTACCCAATAGGCGATAAGCCGCATAAGGTACAAGAATATACGCCACAACCAATGAGGCAATCATCGCCACCGGCACATTGAATGGAATCGGTGCCATAAACGGCCCCATCATTCCGGTTACAAATAGCATCGGAATAAAGGCCAAAATCACCGCAATGGTTGCCACATTGGTCGGGTTACCGATTTCATTGGTGGCTTTGATCATCAATTCATCGAACTTTTCCGGGTCAAAGCCTTCATGAATATGGCGGTGAATATTCTCAATAACGACAATCGCGGCATCCACCAGCAGCCCCAATGACAGTATCAAGGCAAACAAGGTGATACGGTTCATGGTCTGTTCGGCAATCAAGCCGACAAACAGCACCACAAACAGAATCAACGGCACTGTCAGGGTGACAATTCCTGCTTCACGCCATCCCAAGAACAACACTAGAATGACAACAACCGAGGCGATCGCAATGACTAGGTGCTCCATTAACAAATTAACCGCAGCATTGGCTTTTTCACCGTCATTACGGGTCACAACCACATCAACATTGGCAGGAATCACCGAGGCTTTTAGCTTGTCCAGTTGTTCTAAAACGGCATTGGCGACATTAACCGCATTGGTACCCGGTTTTTTGGCCAACGAAATCGTTACCGCCGCTTGTTCACCCATCGTGCTGACGGCCGCTGCCGGGCCGAAACCTAGGCGCGTATAACTATCAGACTCTTTCGGGCCATCTTCAATGGTGGCAATGTCTTTCAGATAAATCGGACGACCGTTATTGGCACCAATAACAATTTCGCCGACTTCTTTGGCATCACCCAAATAGCCGTTGACACGAATCATCTGGCTGCGGTTGTTATTGACAACCGTACCAACCGGTAAAGAGACATTACTGCCCTTGAGCATCTCGCTAATGCTTTCCAGCGTCAAACCGGTCAAAGTGATTTTCTGGGCATCCAACCAAACATTCACCGCACGTTGCTTACCACCAACCACTTCGGTGAAAGAGACACCCGGAATATTGCGCAGGTTTTCTACCAATTTTAAGGAAATATCACGCAGGTCATAACCGGACAGCTCCTTGGAAGTCACCGCCAGGGTCATAATCGGTACGTCATCGACATTGATAGGTTTGACCAATGGCTGCTGAGTATCCGGCGGCATACGATCCAAGTTTTGCATGATCTGGTTATAAACCTTGACCAGACTGTCTACCTGGTTCTCGCCTACTTCGAACTGCACCGTCACCACACCGAAGTCATTACCGGCATACCCAAAAGTATGGTCAACACCCGGTAAAGCACTGAGAATATTTTCCAGAGGCTTGACCACCATATTATTGACTTCTTCCGGTGTCGCACCGGCTTTAGGGACAATAATATTCGCCGCCGGAACGACAATCTGCGGGTTATATTCACGCGGAGTGATCATGTATGCCAGAATACCGGCCAACGTCACAGCCAAAACCATCATCATGGTAATTTTAGAGTGAATAAACGACTTGGCGAGCTTACCGGCGATATTTAGATTGTCAGTTTCCTGATCCGATTTTTTCACTTGATTTTCAGCCATTACTAAGCTCCCTTAGCACCATCAACCACAGTTACTTGATCACCATTCAACAACGCCTGATTATTGGAAATAACGACCTTGTCACCTAAAGAAACGCCTGACTGAATTTCGACTAAATCCCCTAAACTCTGCCCGGTACGAACCATATAGAAAAATGCCTTGCCGTCTTTAACGACAAATACACCGTCGATACCGGCACGATTAACAATCGCTGATTTTGGCAGCAATACCGTTTGACGTTCACCATGCTTAAAGCTCACCTTGGCAAAGGTCCCACTGTTGATATCGTTTAGATTCGGTAGGCTTAGCTTAACTGTATGGGTGCGAGTGCGCGGGTCTGCCGCACTAACTAAAGTATAAATCGTACCTTCGAGCGAGCTTTGCACGCCATCAATTTGAATGGTCGCATTATCGCCCAAACGCAACTTGGCATATAAATCGGATGACACCTGAGTTTGCACGCTTAGCGAGGTTAAGTTCTCCACCACGACAACAGGGTTGCCAGGCGCCGCCAAAGAACCGGCGACCGCCATCTTCTCAACCACTACACCGTCAAACGGAGCTTTTACATTGGCATAATTCAATTGCGCCTGGGCTTGCTCTAAACCAGACTTCGCCGCTGCCAGAGATTCCTGAGCGA
The DNA here is from genome assembly GCF_005885815.1 of Thiomicrorhabdus sediminis. Classification (NCBI taxonomy): domain Bacteria; kingdom Pseudomonadati; phylum Pseudomonadota; class Gammaproteobacteria; order Thiotrichales; family Piscirickettsiaceae; genus Thiomicrorhabdus; species Thiomicrorhabdus sediminis. The sequence goes on from NZ_CP040602.1 coordinate 1,935,789, forward strand.
CGCGATACTGCAACTTGATTTTATCGAACTGCTGCTTAGAGACCGAGTCTTCCTTATACAATTTAGAGAAACGCTCATAATCCAGCTCGGCATCTTTTAAAGCGGCTAACGCCTGCTGATAGCCTGAACGCGCTTGTGAGATTTGCGAGTTAATGTCACCGGAATCGATAGAGAACAACAAGTCGCCCTGCTTAACCTGTTGACCAACCTTCACATTCAGGTTCTTGATATAGCCCATTAAACGCGAGGCAATTTGTGCCTTTTGATCTGGAACCACTGCACCCGGCACCACAGATACCATTGGCATAGTGCCTAGACTCACCGTTGTCACTTGCGCCTCTACGGTTTTTGCGCTGTCTTCTTTAGGTGTTGCTGCCTCTTGCTCACAACCGCTTAGCGTCATCACACTAGCCAGCACCGATACTGCTAAAATTTTTGAGATTTGCTGCATCTTTTAACCTCTCAACCCTTATTAATCTTTGTATTAAGTCTTTATAAAACTGTTCAAAATTCTGTATTTGCTAGCCCGCTTATTACAAACGGCGAATATCCATTTCACCGGCTGTCAGCATTAATTTGGCTTTATGCACATTGACATCAAATTCCGCCGCGACCAAATCGGCACGTGCCTTATCCAATTGCGTTTCACTGGCTAGGACTTCAGTAATGGTAGCCACGCCGCTTTTATAACGCTTCATGACCAACTGCTGCGCTTCACTGGCTTGCTTCACCGCCAACTGATTGGATTTAACTTGCTGCTTGGCAATCTGTAATTTTCTCCATGATGACATCACATCCAAACGCAGCTTATTTTCTTCAGAAGCAACCGCCGCTCTTTTTTCCGCTACCGCTGATGTCGCCATCGCTACCGAACTGTCGGTAACACCGAAATCGGTGATTTTCCACGAAAACACCCCGGCTACGGTATAAGAATCCGAGTCAAAGCCTAAGGAGTCATCGTGCCAATCTTTGCGCATCATGACATTAAAACTTGGTTTGTAGTCAGTTTTAGCCACATCGATTGCCATGGCAGACGAATCGGCCTCTTTACGCTTAGCCGCTAGCTGCAGGTTGTTTTGTAAAGCTTTTTTGACCAGCTCATTGGCGTCCTGTTCAACCAGCGTCAAGTCGACACGCTCTCCAATCGAAAGCTCAGCTGTCGCATCAATATTCATCAGCATTTTCAATGTATCCAACGCGATCTGTTCTTGGCCTTGTGCTTTAAGCAGCTCGACTTCTGCGGTAGATTGATGAACTTCGGCACTTAATAATTCCGAGCGCACGACAATTCCCTGCTCGACCAAGTTTTTTGTCGTTTTAACAAAAGACTGTGCCGTTTCAACGGCTTGCTTGGCAACCAAAACATAGGCGCGCGCGGCATGAACCGCCTCATAAGCTTGATAGACATTAAAGGTTAGATACTGCTGAACAGCCTGATCGCCTTTTTGAGCCGCTTCGATCATCGCTTGCGCTTGATCTTCATAGGCGCTGATTTTGCCGCCATTCCACACCGGTAATAACAACTCGATACGGGTATTGAAATTGCTCTGGGCATCCGGAGCATTTAAAGCTGAAGAACTAAAGTCGGTTGCAGGATTAACCTGACGCTGCTGCAATTTCATCCCAAAGGCATTCAATGCATCGTCGGAACGACTTCCGGTCATAGACAGAGTGATTTGTGGCAAACGGCTCGATTGAGCCTTCTCCAAAGCCGCTTGAGCCTGGTTGATGCGAGCGGAACTGGCTTGCATTTCCGGGTTTTGATTCAGGGCTGTTTCAACACAGGCTTTAAAATCCAATGTTTGTGCAAAAGCCGAAACATTAAATGTCATGGCTACACAAACCGCGCCAAACAATCCCAGCTTTCGGGTAAAACGTTTGTTATGCGTTTGATTGTCCATTGTCATCACTCTATCCATTTGTAGACTCACTTATTAACCCTTGTTTTCGATAATCTCGTAACGCACGAAATGCACTGTTTTTCTTTATTGGCTCTATTGCTTAAGTTTCCCGTTAAAAGCCTAACCATAGCGACAAAACTGCCATAACACAAGCTTATTAACATATAAGAAAACTCTTATATTATAAAAGACTAATATATATTAGCAACTCCTAATATTCTTTTTTATACCAATCAATATACGTAACTTTATCTGAAGTGGGTTGCTATCACATCTCTAAGCCAAATCAACTCGCCATGAAAAAAGTGACTCGCTTTATTACGCCAATAAATATCCGGGCCGTTTTGTTGCTTTGCTATCCAGCCTTTGACCTCTTGCACATCAACCACTTCATCAGCTCCACCCTGAATCACCAACCAGTCAGTAGTTATATGATTAAAATCCGAAAAATCATAAAGACCAACCGGAGGCGCCACCAGACAAAGACTATCCAGTGACGACTTTTTGGAAGCTTTTAACGAAACATAACTCCCGAAAGAAAACCCGGCAAACAGGGTTTGTGCATAATTTTTGTTTGCTTTCTGCCACTGAGATACCGCCAACAAATCATCTACTTCGCCAATACCTTCATCATATTCACCCTGACTGCTACCGACGCCACGAAAGTTATAAGCAAGCGTATCGAAGCCAAGCTGGAAAAAAGCCTTTTCCATCGTGGTCACCACTTTATTATTCATGGTGCCACCAAATAATGGATGTGGGTGACTGATTACAACCAAACCTTTCTCGGTTGATGACTCATGAGAATGCAAACGAACCTCGATATCTCCTGCTGGCCCATTAATTAAATGCAACTGTCTATTTTTTTGCAAAACTTAAAATACTCCACTTACTAAAGTAACTGTTCTCCACAAAGAGATTATGGCATTATCATCAATAACCATTAATTCTAAACTATAGATATTACCCAACAATAAAAGCACACCTTTATATATATGACTAAAAAAACGCTTGTAATCGATGACGCCGTGCCTTACGCCAAAGAGATATTTTCCCATCTGGGTGAAGTTATCACACTACCCGGCAGAGATATCTGCAACCATCATTTATTAAATGCCGATGCATTGATTGTACGCTCGCGCACCCAAGTGAATGAATCGCTATTAAAAAACACCGCTGTCAAATATGTGGGCAGCACCGTCGTGGGATTGGATCATATCGACCAACACTATCTATCCACCGAGGGAATTACGTTTTATTCTGCACAGGGGTGCAATGCCAATTCGGTAGCTGAATACGTTATTACCATTCTTTTTCAGTTAGCCGAACATTTTGGTTTTGATCTATCCCGCAAAACACTCGCTATCATTGGCGTAGGCAATGTTGGCAGCCGTGTTTACAGTAAAGCCAAAATTTTAGGCATTGAATGCCTATTAAACGACCCACCAAAAATCGAGGCAAATCCTGATCTACTTTTAAATGAGCCCTATACCGATTTAGACACTTGTTTGAAAGCGGACATCATTACAGTACACACACCGCTCACTTCAAACGGAAAACACCCAACACTGGATTTGATTTCAGCTGAAAAACTCAAGCGGGTTGAGCCACATCAAATTATTATCAATGCCGCCCGAGGCGGCATTATTAATGAAGCCGCCTGGAGCAAAACAAAGACGCTTGCCAATATTATCGATTGCTGGGAAAACGAGCCCTATATTGATAAAGCACTTTATGACACCGCCTTTATTGCCACGCCCCATATCGCAGGACACTCATTGGATGCCAAAGTTGCCGGCAGCAGCATGGTCTATGGCAATCTATGCAAACATTGGCAAATAACACCAGATAAATCTTGGCAAAAAGCCTTACCTAAATCACCAGAGCCCATAGAGATTCAAAATTTAGCAAATAAACAAGCGACACTGTGTCAGATTTTCAGCAAAACTCACAATCCACAGGCGGATGATTTAGCAATTCGCAGCGAAAATCATGACGAAGTAGAAAAAAAATACGAAAAATTTCGCAGAAACTTCCCCGTTTATCGCGAATGGCAACAGCAAAAAGTGTTACTACCAAGCGACAAAAACCTATGCAACACCCTGTTATCATTAGGCTTTAGGTGTCATTAATTTTATTCATATTAGAGTATTAGGAAATTTTAATAAAAGAAAATAATGTAGCCCATAAAAAAATTAGTTTTCCAAGCATATTAATAGTCGTTAATCTACTCCCTGAAAAAATTAAGCGGGGCTACAAACACTCTGCTGAAAAATAGACAATAGCAACGGAGACATTCCATGAAACTAGTTAATTTATTCAAAGCAGCAGTATTAGCTGCTTCTGTAGCTGCACTTTCTGGTTGTGGCACAATGAATGCGATCAGCAACCTAGAAGATGGTGCTGGCGGTACATTCATGCAAGTATGGGACAAGTGGGTTGAAGCGGAAGGTGATATCGCTGATGCGACTATGTGGGAAATGAAAGTAGAAGACGGTGTTGAATTGGCTGACGTAATCGACGCTATCAATAACGTAGGTATCAACCGCAACATCAAGAACGTTGGTGAGCTACCACTATCTGAAGAGCTAAAAGCTCGCGGCATCGAGTCTAAGACCATTCACGTAATGTCTTTCTGTAATCCAGAAACTGCTCGTAAAATGGTTGACTTCTCTCCTGCTATGGGTGGCTTCCTTCCTTGTCGTGTAAACATCATTGAAGAAGAAGATGGTCTACATATCTACTCTATGAATATGGACATGGCTATCAAAATGGGTAAAAAGATGCCACCAGAACTTTACGAAGCAACAATGCAAGTTCGTAACACTATCTGGGAAATGATGGAAAAAGGCTCTAAAGGCGAATTCTAATCGTTATTTAGAAACTTATTCATCAAATAAAAAACCGCCTCTATGGCGGTTTTTTATTGTTGCAAAACAGACAGACAAAGTGTCACACCCCACCTCTCGGACTTAACAACAGCTCTAAATATTGTTTATACCTACGCTATAAAATAGCGCCTCACTTCATGCAAAAAAACAATGAGTACAACCACAAAACTCATCACCATCAAAGCTAACACATTGCATAAAAACACAACACCTATTAGTTATATGCAAAATTTCCACTATCAACACCTTGGTCTTAGAACATCGGCCTGAGAACAATAAAACCATAAAAATTATGCAGTTATAGCCTTTTTTATTTTCCCGTTTCTGAAATCAAACAACTCATCGCCAAAACATGTAGCTTTTTTGCAACAGTTTAAACTTTTGACCAACTTAATAAGTTACGTATTTTTTCAGGCCAAGAACAAGCTCAGTTAATTTACGCATAAAACAATATTTTCACCTTTATTATCAATAGGTTAATAGACAAAGAAAAACTTATAAGGCCATATATAAGAATATTAGAAAGTCTTAATCATTTATTTAATCTTCAGCAAAATTTTTTTTATTACCTTTTGCTTATTTGTTATTGCATAGTAGCTGACGTAAACAAAAACGGCGTCTGAAAAATCACAAAACAGACAAAGTTCTTTAACCTAAACAACGAAATAAAAAGAGAAGAAACATGAGAAAAACAAAATTAGCTCTAGCAGTTACTTCAGCCATCTTTGCATCATCTGCAATGGCAACTAACGGAACAAATATGACTGGTGTAGGTGCCCAAGCTAACGCTATGGGTGGAACAGGTGTTGCAGCTTATTACGGTGCTGAAAATACTATTGTTAACCCCGCTATGGTTGCAAAATCGCAAGGAACAGAATTTGCATTCGGTGGCACTGTATTTATGCCAAATGTACAAAGTACAACTGATAATTTATCAAATGCCATGCAAAGTAGTGATGCAGATTTAAACTTAATTCCATCAGTATCAATGTCCACGCGCATTAATGACAATTGGTCATTTGGTATTGGTATGTATGGCACATCTGGAATGGGTGTGGACTATGGAACTCAATCAGCGCTTGCTCTAGCACAGACAACTATGCAAATTATGCGTTTTGTGCCTACGATTGCATATAATAACGAAAACTATGGTTTTGGTTTATCACCAGTTATCCAATACGGTGCATTAGACATAAGCTTCAACGCTGGTAGTGCATTTGGGCCAGGCATGGCACAAGATATTGGATATGGTCTTGATCTAGGTGCCTATATTGACATTAGCAAAGACACAACCCTAGCATTAGCATATCAGTCTGAAATTGAAATGACATATAAAGGCCAATTAAATAGTACTTCTGGTGCTGCATCCAAATTTGGCCTAACAGGATTTACTGACAAGATTGCGCAACCTTCAGAAATTAAAGTTGGTATTGCCCATAAAATGGGGAACTACACTTTAACAGCTGATGCGAAACAGGTTCGCTGGGGGCAAGCAGCAGGTTATAAGGACTTTGGATGGGAAGATCAAAACGTATTCGGTCTAGGTGTTAAATATAACGGAAATGGCTACTGGATGGGCGCAGGTTATAACAAAGGTGACAATCCAATTGCCGTTAAAGCTGACACTCGTCTGAATATGCTAAATAACTTATTCTTCCCAGCCACCACTGACACACATCTTTCTGTTGGCGGTGGATATAACATCAGCAAAAATGCAGTTTTAGAAGGTGCTGTAGTATATGCTCCTGAAATTGAAACAACAGTGAGTATCGCCGGTACAGGTTTGGGGAACACATCAACAACTAAGCATTCCCAGCTTGGATACACAGTATCAGTACGTTATAACTTCTAATTTAATTTTTAAATTAGCTAGTTAAAGCTAAACCGCAGCAAGAGCAATCTTCTGCGGTTTTTTATATCTAAATGTTTTCAATTCAGCATTAATTATTTTCAATATTCACCAAAAATACTCATTGTATTTTTAATACTTTGCCCCTACCATACGCTTAAAAGTTGTTTGCTATTTTGAAAGGAAATCTATGGCAAATGTTTTAATTGTAGGTTGTGGCGATCTTGGCTGCCGATTAGGCACCAAACTCGCTGAATCAGGCCATTCTGTATACGGTTTACGCCGTCAGGCGGACCTTATTCCTGAGCCTATTCAGGCGATTCAGGCAAATCTTTCTGTACCTATTACCAACCTCCCCGACAAGCTTGATTATGTTTATTACATAGTCTCAGCAGGTAAATATAAAGACCCTGCCTACTACCAAGCCTATGTCCTTGGAGTAAAGAATACTTTGCAGGCGCTGAAAAGCCAAAAAATAAAGCGCTTTTTCTTTGTCTCCAGCACTTCGGTTTTTGGCCAAGAGGATGGCGAATTTGTTAATGAGTTAAGCCCCACTATAGAAAACGGGGGCTTTTCAACCAAACGACTTTTAGAAGGTGAAACACTGGTCAATGAAAGCCGCTTTCCTTCTACCATTATTCGTTTTGGTGGAATCTACGGCCCTGGCCGCACCCATTTAATCGATTTAGTCATGGAAGGCAAGGTTCATTGCATGGAAGGTGTTTGGAGCAATAGGATTCATACTGAAGACTGTGTGGGCATTCTGAACCATTTATTTGAATTAAATGAAGCTGATGCCAATCAAGTGGATGATTTATATATTGGCGTTGATGACACCCCAACATTAAGTTGTGAGGTTTATGACTGGTTGGCGGAGCAATTGAGCGTTCCCGATGTAGAACACATCGAGCCAAAAGAATCCTCGAGACAGATGCGCAGCAATAAACGCTTATCCAATGCTCGCGTACGCGCCAGCGGCTATGACTTTATCTACCCAAGTTATGAAGACGGCTATCGTGAATTGATCTAGTTTCGAGAAAGACCTTCTACATAAAGCAAAACAGGCCGCAAATGCGGCCTGTTTTTATTTGAACGCCTTATCGTTCATATTCCCTAGTATTCATCCTAGGTATCAGTGCTATCGCCATTTAACTGATCATCAATGATCTGCTGCATGGTTTCATCTGGCACTTGAGTTTCAGGAACATCCAAGGCAGCAACATCCGAACCTTCAGACAACACTTGCTCACCTTCAGCATCATCAACTACCTCTGCCAACTCGACCGGCTCAATATCAGCTGATTCAGCACCAGAATCTGATTCACTCTCAGCGGCAGCGACTTCATAGTCAAGACCATCATCACTAAAGTCGATAAGCGAATCTTCAGCAGCGTCAATAGCCCCATGCTCAATCAACATGTCTTCAACATGAGCCATGGCATCTTCAACCGATACTGGTGTTAGACCATTAGACTCTAAAATTCCAGCCAGCTCTTCGCCTGAAATATTTGCCAAATCAAACTGCTCATCTGAGAACAGTTCATGCATAGCCTCACTGATATGGATTCCGTCGTAAGCATCGGCATTATTGTCCAAGGACTGTAACAACACTGCCATATTTTCGACATACTGATTATCCATCACATTCAAGTCAATATCGGCAATTTCTTGCAGGAAGAGTTTTCCGTCAGACATAACATCGGCGATTCTCGATGAATCCACTGTACCTAACAACACATTACCAATCGAGAAGCTCACACTATCACCTAAATGATAATTAAAGCCACCGTTCTCTGCGGTAAAGCCACTCAGACCAGATGAGGTCGTATAGGCCAATCCCGCGACAAACCCATCGATGAGCTGACCCCCAATTGTCACTCCGGCAACGTCGTCTTGGTCGATACCAACCGTGATAGTGCCTGCAGCTGAATCTCCATCTTGATCAATAGCTGTAGCATCTACACTGAGCACTACATCATGCTCAGAAATATTACTGACACCATCGATTTTCACTGAAAAGTTTTTACCTGTATCAGCACCGGTTAAACCTGTAATAACAACCTGTTGATATAAATCCGTACCAACAACTTGATAGAAAGCCCCTTCCACAGCGGTAACCACCGTATCACCACCAACAACTGTACTGACTTGAGTTCCATTATCATCATATACAATGACTGATACAGGGTCTCCATTCTGATCAAAAGCCTCCACAGTAAAGGTCGGCGTACTTTTCACACTAACAGTATTGAATACGAAATTATTAATTTCGCTATCCGTCAATCCAGACGTATCGTAACTAGCGGCACCACCATTCAAGGTAGAGTCGTCATAAAAATCAAATGTCAAAGTTTGACCATTATTTACATAGACATTCCCGGTACCAAACACCAGTGAATTGGAGTTCACATCACCAGCACTACCTGTTACAACAATATCCGTTTCTGTACCTGCCAAATCCACAATACCGTAGACAGGATCGTTACCCGCTTGGATATCAGTATTAGACGGAGTAATCGTAATATCGTTTTGAACATAGAAAGTACCATCTACAGCAGAAAAGGTATAGCTGCCAGTATTACCATCGACAGTCAAGGTGAAGACTGCACCGACACCGCTGACAGTACCTTGGACTTGAGTCGGACTAACTTGAGACCACATAATAGGTTCAAAATCTGAACCATAGAACAATAGCTGCCCGTCACTGGTAGTAACTTGACCGCCATCGCTATAATTACTGAAATCCAATACGTAACCATTTGGATTTGCGCTATCGGCACCAGCTTCAAAATTCAAGGCAATGCCAACATCCGTCTCACCAGGAGCAACTACTGTAGAGGTAGCCGTAAAGTCAACAGGAGTATCATCGTTGATAGTTAAATCAAACGATCCTGACGTACTTAGACCTCCGTCTCCACTGATAACTGCGCTGATAACAACGCTTAGAGACCCTTCTACATCATCCGCGGCGACTAGCTCATGATGTTTAATTGGCTGATAAAGGGTCGCATCATAACTCGCTCCAGAGTCAGTAATAGACGAAACTGCAACAGTGAATACCAGATAATCTGCATCGCTTTCCGAACCCAATGGTGCATTGGATTTATAACCAATTAAGGTGTTGGTAGCAGCATCCCAAACAGTGATGATAGAGGTACCATCCAAGGCACTTAAACCTGTACCATTTGCGCCGCCAACACTTGTTGACAGAACAATACTGTCAACAGACTCTCCGTTTAAGTCATAAGTAATGGTGCCGGAAGTTACAGGTGTAATATCTCCAGTACCTCCTGCATTACCAGATGCACCAGAAATATCATCCTCATCTACAGAAACTGCAGTTGTTAAAGCATCGTTATCGACAATCGTACCCAGACCTTGCGCATCACTGATGGTCGCATTGCTTGGGTTGGTAAGGTTCACATCGAAGGTTTCATTGCCTTCATAGATCAGGTCTTCACTGATCGGTACCGTAATCGTTTCGGTGGTGTCTCCGGCGGCGAAGTTCAAGGTACCGCTTTGTGCCGTATAGTCCAGACCCGCGGTCGCACTGCCGTCCGCCGTCGCATAGTCCACACTGACCGGGAACGCACTTGGGTTCGACAAGCTCACCGTGAAGGTCGCGGTTCCCGCGTCTTCATTTACCGTCACATCATCAATCGTGATAGTTGGTTCCGCATCGTTATCGACAATCGTACCCAGACCTTGCGCATCACTGATGGTCGCATTGCTTGGGTTGGTAAGGTTCACATCGAAGGTTTCATTGCCTTCATAGATCAGGTCTTCACTGATCGGTACCGTAATCGTTTCGGTGGTGTCTCCGGCGGCGAAGTTCAAGGTACCGCTTTGTGCCGTATAGTCCAGACCCGCGGTCGCACTGCCGTCCGCCGTCGCATAGTCCACACTGACCGGGAACGCACTTGGGTTCGACAAGCTCACCGTGAAGGTCGCGGTTCCCGCGTCTTCATTTACCGTCACATCATCGATTGTGATGGTCGGTTCCGCATCGTTATCGACAATCGTACCCAGACCTTGCGCATCACTGATGGTCGCATTGCTTGGGTTGGTAAGGTTCACATCAAAGGTTTCATTGCCTTCATAGATCAGGTCTTCACTGATCGGTACCGTAATCGTTTCGGTGGTGTCTCCGGCGGCGAAGTTCAAGGTACCGCTTTGTGCCGTATAGTCCAGACCCGCGGTCGCACTACCGTCCGCCGTCGCATAGTCCACACTGACCGGGAACGCACTTGGGTTCGACAAGCTCACCGTGAAGGTCGCGGTTCCCGCGTCTTCATTTACCGTCACATCATCAATCGTGATAGTTGGTTCCGCATCGTTATCGACAATCGTACCCAGACCTTGCGCATCACTGATGGTCGCATTGCTTGGGTTGGTAAGGTTCACATCGAAGGTTTCATTGCCTTCATAGATCAGGTCTTCACTGATCGGTACCGTAATCGTTTCGGTGGTGTCTCCGGCGGCGAAGTTCAAGGTACCGCTTTGTGCCGTATAGTCCAGACCCGCGGTCGCACTGCCGTCCGCCGTCGCATAGTCCACACTGACCGGGAACGCACTTGGGTTCGACAAGCTCACCGTGAAGGTCGCGGTTCCCGCGTCTTCATTTACCGTCACATCATCAATCGTGATAGTTGGTTCCGCATCGTTATCGACAATCGTACCCAGACCTTGCGCATCACTGATGGTCGCATTGCTTGGGTTGGTAAGGTTCACATCGAAGGTTTCATTGCCTTCATAGATCAGGTCTTCACTGATCGGTACCGTAATCGTTTCGGTGGTGTCTCCGGCGGCGAAGTTCAAGGTACCGCTTTGTGCCGTATAGTCCAGACCCGCGGTCGCACTACCGTCCGCCGTCGCATAGTCCACACTGACCGGGAACGCACTTGGGTTCGACAAGCTCACCGTGAAGGTCGCGGTTCCCGCGTCTTCATTTACCGTCACATCATCGATTGTGATGGTCGGTTCCGCATCGTTATCGACAATCGTACCCAGACCTTGCGCATCACTGATGGTCGCATTGCTTGGGTTGGTAAGGTTCACATCGAAGGTTTCATTGCCTTCATAGATCAGGTCTTCACTGATCGGTACCGTAATCGTTTCGGTGGTGTCTCCGGCGGCGAAGTTCAAGGTACCGCTTTGTGCCGTATAGTCCAGACCCGCGGTCGCACTACCGTCCGCCGTCGCATAGTCCACACTGACCGGGAACGCACTTGGGTTCGACAAGCTCACCGTGAAGGTCGCGGTTCCCGCGTCTTCATTTACCGTCACATCATCGATTGTGATGGTCGGTTCCGCATCGTTATCGACAATCGTACCCAGACCTTGCGGATCACTGATGGTCGCATTACTGGCATTGGTAAGGTTCACATCAAAGGTTTCATTGCCTTCATAGATCAGGTCTTCACTGATCGGTACCGTAATTGTTTCGGTGGTGTCTCCGGCGGCGAAGTTCAAGGTACCGCTTTGTGCCGTATAGTCCAGACCCGCGGTCGCACTACCGTCCGCCGTCGCATAGTCCACACTGACCGGGAACGCACTTGGGTTCGACAAGCTCACCGTGAAGGTCGCGGTTCCCGCGTCTTCATTTACCGTCACATCATCAATCGTGATAGTTGGTTCCGCATCGTTATCGACAATCGTACCCAGACCTTGCGCATCACTGATGGTCGCATTGCTTGGGTTGGTAAGGTTCACATCGAAGGTTTCATTGCCTTCATAGATCAGGTCTTCACTGATCGGTACCGTAATCGTTTCGGTGGTGTCTCCGGCGGCGAAGTTCAAGGTACCGCTTTGTGCCGTATAGTCCAGACCCGCGGTCGCACTACCGTCCGCCGTCGCATAGTCCACACTGACCGGGAACGCACTTGGGTTCGACAAGCTCACCGTGAAGGTCGCGGTTCCCGCGTCTTCATTTACCGTCACATCATCGATTGTGATGGTCGGTTCCGCATCGTTATCGACAATCGTACCCAGACCTTGCGCATCACTGATGGTCGCATTGCTTGGGTTGGTAAGGTTCACATCGAAGGTTTCATTGCCTTCATAAATGGTGTCGGGACTGATTGGTACAGCAATTTGTTTTACCGTTTCACCAGGGGCAAAAGTAAGAACACCGCTTACAGCAGTGTAATCAAGGCCAGCTGTCGCTGTTCCATCTGCAGTTGTGTAACTGACGGTAACGGTAGAAGTCGCTGCCTCACTCAAACTAACCGTAAATATCGCTGTCGCAGGTTGCTCTTCATTACCTTCTATTACTGTCACATCATCAATCGCAATACTTGGTATCACTTCATTAGCTACAGAAGCGTCTGTAGTAACCTGAATACTCTCTGTTGACAGAGGATCTGTTTGATATGAAATAGGCGTGACCGTTTCGACAACACGTGCAACTTCAGGCACACCACCTTCTTCTTGATATTGAGCGCCTTCTTGCTCGGCAATACTCAATAGACGCAAGCTCATGGAACCGCCATCTCCACCCGCACCCGCACCCGCTGCGGTAGCTTCAAGATCTTCGGTTAAGTCACCACCGGCTTCCAATACCGCTAACACATCTGCAATGGATTGATCTTGAATCGTGTTATCATCAACAGAAGCCACTTTTTCAGCGAGAATATTTTCTGTTAATAGAATGGATTGCTCTCCAGCGATGGTAACACTCTGTTGATCAGGAAGCTGCAATACAACTCGTCCCGTCACGCCGGTTATCAGGGTTTCGCCTTCATACAATTCCGCGCCAACATCCAGTAAACGGGTATTCCCCGACTCATCTCTGGCCAACACTTCACCTTGTATTTCCAGAATCATTGCAACTACTGCTTTCATGACAACCTCCATCACATTTGGCTTTGTTATCTACAGCTTAAATCCCCCCCAAATTTGCCGCATCGTACCAAAGTATGAATATGCATAAATTTATTTGATAACAGCTATTTATAATTCCTTATTGCAAACTGCATTTTTTGGAGTATTCTGAAATTACGAACCCTTATCTAGCAACTCCTTAAGGAGAATAGTATGATTTACCCTACAGTCATTAAAACTACTAGAACCATATTATTCAGCTCGCTATTCCTACCTCTTGGCTTCATAAATGCCCATGCAGAAAGCACCACTTTACAACAAGCAATTACCGAAGCAATCGAAACCAATCCTGAGGTTCAAGCGGCTTGGCATAATTTTCTATCTTCGCAAGCAAACACCGAGCAAGCATCGGCAGAATACGGCCCTAGCGTAGATTTGTTCGCCGATTACAGTGTCCAGTTCCGAAGCAACTACACCAATAAACATTTTGATGGCGCCAGTGGGCGCATCAGCCTGACACAGATGTTATATGACGGAAACCGAACCGAATACAACACTGAGGCCTTCAAAAACAATGAACTGGTCCGCTATTTTGAACTGCTTTCCGCAGTAGAGAAAACCGGGTTGGATGCCTATATTGCTTATCAGGATGTTCTGCGTTATCGCGAATTGGCGATTCTGGCGCAAAAGAACTACAACAGCCACAAAGATGTTCAAGAAAAAATTCTTGCCGGGGTTGAAACCGGCTTCACACGAGGTGCGGATTTAGAACAGATAAATGGTCGTTTAGCGCTTGCCGAGTCTAATTTACTCACCGAAAAAGCCAACTTACATGATGTCAGTGCCCGATACCTAAGAATCATTGGCAAAGTACCAACCGTAGAGATGAGTAATGCGGATTTGGAATCTTCGCTTCTTCCGGGCAGCTTTGCGGATGTCATGGGAGTGGCCTATGAACACAATGCCAACTTCCATGCTGCACTGCGCAATACTCAGGCCAAGCGCTCCACCGTTCAGGTTGAACGTGCCGCGAATAAACCTCGTCTAGACTTAACCGCACAATACGGTGCCCGCACTTATAACGACAACGGATTTGATGAAGATGTACAAGACGGCAAAATCGCTTTGGAATTCCGTTATAACCTCTATGACCACGGCAGAACCAGCTCGGCGATTACCGGTGCAAAAGAAAATGTTTCCCGTGCACAATACTTGCGAGAGAAGGCTTGCGTCGATATGCGCCAAACACTACAAATTGCCTACAATGATGTCCAGAAAATCAGTGATCAATTGCCAATCCTGACGCAACATAGAGACGCTTCGGATATGGTCAGAACCGCGTTTGCCGACCAATTTGCCATCAACCGTCGAACATTATTGGATTTATTGGATACCGAGATTGAGTACTTCCAAGCCGGTAGAGCTTACACCAACTCGTTCTACGATCGTAATATCTCCGTTGCCAAGACTTTGGCGGAGATGGGAACCCTGCTGAGCAAACTGGAAATCACTCGTAATGGTCTACCAAACCTTGCCGATTTAGGTGCCGAGAAAATGGAAATCGTACCTGAAATGATGTGTCCACTGGTTGATGTTCCTAATATGGATATCGCCGCCCTTATCCCTAAAGAACCAAGCAAATTCGCCGCGCCTGAAGCGGATAATACCGAAGGTAACACCTACCGCTTGGAAATCCAGTTCCAATACAACTCATCAGCAATTGATCCCAAATACAGTAACGATATTGCTGAGTTAGCACGTTTTATGGAGGATCATCCAGATACCGTTGTTGAAATTCGCGGACACGCTTCTTTAGAAGGCTCTGAAGTATACAACCAATGGTTGTCCGAACGTCGTGCGCAAGCCGTCGTAGATGAACTGATCAATACTCACAATATTGATCCGAACCGTCTATCAAGTGTCGGTTTTGGTGAAACACAACCATTGATTGACGCCATGACGGCAGAAGCCCACAAAGCCAACCGCCGTATTGAAAGCAATATCAAAAACAAAGAGTAATCATCAATACTCAAGGCAGGTAACCGAGATCATCGCTAGACTCGGTTACTTGCCACTTACCCATAATACTGATGAGTAGAAACTGTAGACGCTGTGACTGAAAAAATCATCAACGATCCTCTAACAGAATGTCTGTTAATCCTTTGTCGTTTTCATGACAGAAACACGACTCGCGATAACCTTGTATCCGGATTACCCTTAAATAACGGTCAACTCAGTCCCTCACATTTTGAGCGCGCTGCTAAACGTGCCGATTTAGCGAGCAAGTTCGCCAAACGCAAATTAACCCAAATCAATAGCTCTTTGATGCCGGCGATACTGATTCTCAAGGATGACGATAACGCACAAAGCGCTTGTGTATTACTTGCCGTCACAGACGGCAATGCCCAACTGATTTATCCCGACTTGCCCGACACCGTAGTGGAAAAGCCACTTTACCAGCTGGAAAGCGACTACAGCGGTCAAGTGATTTACGTTCGTCCCGAATTCCACTTCGATAGCCGTGCTACCCAGTTTACCCAAAACACTATGCACTGGTTTTGGGGGGTTATTAAAGAAAATCACGGCTTATATCGAGATATCTTAATTGCCTCGATTTTTATCAATCTGTTTGCCATTGCCATGCCTTTATTTGTCATGAATGTCTATGACAGGGTTGTGCCTAACCATACCACTGAAACTCTGTGGATGCTGGCCATAGGTATCGGCTTGGTGATGTGCGCCGAACTCGCTTTACGGCTGGCAAGAAACTGGTTTATTGATTTAGGCGCCAACCGTGCCGACATCAAAATATCGGCTGAACTGCTTGAGCATGTCATGGGGCTGAAATTAAAAAATCGCCCAATCTCATCGGGCTCTTTTGTTTCCAATATCCAGTCATTTGAATCGATTCGCAACTTTATCGGCTCCTTGACCGTAGTAGCGCTGGTAGACCTGCCATTCGTACTGTTGTTTGCCACCATCGTTGCCTTGATCAATATCTATCTGGTTATCCCCATACTGCTTGGCGCTTTGTTTTTACTGGTTTATGCCATGCTCGCACAACGCAAAATGCATAGCCTGTCGCTAGATGCCATGCAAGCCGGTTCGATGCGTAATGCCACTCTATATGATGGGATCGCCAATCTAGAAACCATAAAAAGCCTCAATATCGAAAGTAAAACTCAAACCGATTGGGAAAAAACCAATCTGTTTTTGACGCATAACGCAGCGAAAATGCGCTTAATTGCAGCCTCCATAACCCAAGGCGCTCACTGGACACAGCAGATTGTCGGCGTTAGCGTGATTATCATCGGGGTTTATTTAATAATTGAAGGCCAAATCAGCCAAGGGGCGTTGATTGCTTCCTATATGTTAAGTGTCAGGGCCATGTCGCCAATCAGCCAGACAGCCGGACTATTGTCTCAATATCACTATGCCGCGACCGCTTATGATTCTCTGGATAACCTAATGGCTTTGGAAACCGAGCGCGCCACCGATAAAGACTGGATATCACCGAATTTCGTCCGCGGTGAAATCGAATTCAAAAACGTCAATTTCCGTTATAGCGAAGAAGATGAATATGTCCTAAAAGATGTCAGCTTCAAAATTCAACCGGGGGAAAGCATCGCTCTATTAGGACGCAACGGTTCCGGCAAATCCACTATCGAGAAATTGATTCTGGGCCTTTACGAACCGGAATCCGGTAGCGTCATGGTGGATGGCATCAATTTAAAGCACTTTGATCCAGCCGTATTACGTCGTCATATAGGTTATATGCCGCAAGAAAACACCTTGTTTTTCGGCACCCTAAAGGAAAACATCACTATCACCAACCCTTTTGTCAGCGATGAACAGATATTAAAGGTAACCAAGTTCTGTGGACTTAACAGCTTATTGCAAACACATTCGGCCGGTTTGGAATTACCCGTTGGTGAGCAGGGGCGCTTGCTTTCCGGAGGACAAAAGCAAGCGGTCGCCTTGGCACGCGCTTTAGTCGGTGAACCTCCGATTTTATTATTTGACGAGCCTACCGGTTCGTTTGACTATGCTTGTCGCAAAGACTTTGTGCAACGCGTGCCTGAGATCGCCAAAGGCAAAACCTTATTAATGATTACTCACAATATCAATTTGATTCAAAAAGCCAGTAGAGTTATGGTCATGGATAGCGGCAAGGTAATCGCCGACGGACCGACTGAAACCGTACTTGAAGCTTTACGCCAAGGTCGTGTAGGGAGTTTGAAGGTATGACTCAACAGCACACACCTGAAGAACGCTTGTTCAAACAGATCAATAAAATGGCGGTTGCTCCGGGTCAGCAACGTCATCGTATGATCAAAAACGCCATTATCAATAATGAACTACAGCATAAAGACTGGGTAATCGATGCCGAATGGGCAAAAATCCAGCAACAGCCGATTCGGGCAAAAAGCCTACTCTATTTAGTGGCACTGATTATTGTCGGTTTGATTACTTGGGCGGCTTTCGCGCCGTTGGACGAAATTGTGCGAGGCCAAGGCAAGGTCATTCCATCCAACAAGTTGCAAGTCATTCAATCGCTTGATGGAGGTAGTATCAAAAAAATCCTCGTCACTGAAGGGCAAAAAGTTAAAGCCGGGGATTTACTTGTGCAAATCGACGCTACCCGTTCGGAGTCTTCACTCTATGAAAACGAAGCCCAGGTGTTGGCCTTACGAGCGGAAATTATCCGTCTGCAAGCCTTAACCAACGAAACCGCGTTAATTTTCCCGCAAAAACTGATCAATATCGCGCCAGATGTTGTCGAGCGTGAACAACGTCTTTATAGAGCAAATATGAATGAGTTGCAGGAAAACCGCAAAGTATTACATTCGCAGTTGCAACAAAAAGAACAGATGCTACGCGAAGCGCGCGCATCGCGAAACCAATACGCACTCAATATAGAATTGCTCAGCAAGGAGCTTGACGCCGTCAGACCCTTATTGAAATCGGGCGCGGTTTCCGAGGTGGAAATTTTTAAAATGACCCGCGAGCTCAACTCTTTGCAGGGTGAGCTGGATGTCACTCGAGCAACCATCAACCGTAATAAAGCCGCTATTGACGAGGCCATGAACAAAATCAGCGAACTTAAAGCTCGCAGCATAGCCAAATGGCGTGAACAGCTTTCCGAATCGTCTGCCAAATTGGCGTCTTTGCAGCAAACTGCCGTCGGCCTTGAACATATGGTGCAGCAAACCGACATTCGCTCCCCTATTAACGGTACCGTGCAGCGACTTTTGGCAAATACCGTTTCCGGAGTGGTCACTCCCGGTCAGACTTTAATGGAAATTTTACCAACAGATGATATCCTAATTATCGAAGCCAAAATAAATCCAAGAGATATTGCATTTTTGCTTCCAGGGCAACCGGCGACCATCAAATTCAGTGCTTATGACTTTACCATTTATGGTGGCGTCGAGGCCGAGGTAACGCAAATCAGCCCAGATTCGATTACCGATGAAAAGGGTAATACCTACTATATTGTAAAACTCAAAACCCGCGTTGCCGATGTTCATGAGGCGATTAAGGTTATTCCGGGAATGATTGCCGAAGCTGACATCATTACCGGTAAAAAAACTGTGCTTGAATACCTATTCAAACCTATTCTAAGAGCTTCTTCGCAAGCCATGACAGAGAGGTAACGCCATGCAGCTATTCACCTTACCCGGCTTTGTTGCCACCACCTGGCAACAGGCTTTTCCGCAATTAGAGGTTGTCACCGATTCAAACCCCGTGACCACCCGAAACGATATTGTTTGGATTATCAGTCAGACTGAAAACTGGCAACAACGTATACAAGAATCCATTAAGCAACACAACCAGGTCATTGTGCTTAGCCGCAATCCTAACACTGAAGAGTTCAAGAGCGTTTTTGCACTTGGTGCAAGAGGCTATTTGGATGCTTTATCTAATAAGCAGATTCTGCAAACCGCTTATCAAGGCGTAAAAGCCGGAGGCTTATGGATCCCTGAAGACATCGTCAACTCGATGATCGGCAACCTTCAGCCGAAATTGCCTGCTACCCCAAAGGCCAATTTATCAGTGCTCAGCGGCGCCGAACTCAAGGTCGCACAAAAGGTCGCGCTCGGTGAATCCAATAAAGAGGTTGCCGAAGACTTGAATATTTGCGAACGCACAGTCAAGTCGCACCTGACTTCGATTTATCAAAAACTGAATTTACGTGATCGCATGCATTTGATGTTGCATATGCAAGACGCAGGACTTTAAAAACCTTATGTATGTTCGACGCAACGAAAACGGCCAAATACAAGCGATAAGCCAACAACAGAGCGAAGAATTCAGTGAATGGCAACCCCTTTATTGCAATGAGGTGCAACAGTTTCTTGCTGAAGGCGGCGAAACATTGGAAGACGCCAAAAGTCTGCTGCAACATTCAGATGAAGGTTTTATTCGTGTTCTGGAAGATTTGATTGAGTTATTGACCTTAAAAGGAATTATTCAATTTACCGAGCTTCCTAGCGAAGTGCAGAAAAAACTCATTACTCGTAAATCGGTACGTGCCCAAGCCAACAAACTGGTGCTTTTTGAAGAAGACCATCAATCCGGTGAAATCAAACTTCCCGAATAGTTCTGATCTAGCTTTTAACGCTTATCCTTATCTTCAAAATCTGCATCAATGACCGGTTTATCGTCATGCTGCAAGTTTTTCGGAGCTTGTGGCTCTTTCTCGTGCCACTGACCTTCATAAATATTATCATCCTGCTGGTAGCGATAATAACCTTGTGTCTTCATTCCCTTGGCACTCACTTTAATCAACAGGTTTCGTACCAAAGGTATTAATAGCAACAAGCCGATAGTGTCGGAAATCAAGCCAGGAAAAAACAACATAACGCCACCCAGAAAAATCAGCACGCCATGCATTAGAGTAGCTTGCGGAGATTCTCCCTGCGCCATTTGCGTTTGCGCTGTCTGCAGAGTAGCCAAGCCTTGACTTCTCATCAAGAAAACCCCGATAACCGCCGTTGCGATGGTCAACAACACAGTCGGTAAAGCGCCTATCCAGCTACCAACCTGAATCAAAAAATAAAGCTCAATCAATGGAACAACAAACAATAATAAAAATAAAATTCGCATTTACACGGTCTCATAACAAAAATCTTTGCCAATAGCCTAACATCGGCGGCAATCGGAGGACAGACTAACGTTAGATTTTTCGCTAAAAAATGGAGAAACCATGAAACTTATCACTTCGCTACGCAACATGCTTTATTAAACAATCGAAAAGATTATAATTGTCCGTTAATTTAAATAGAGTTAACTGTCTCAGGTAAGCAAAGAGACCTTAAAAGAGATTCTTATGAAAACAGCCAGCACTCATTCACTATCCACCCAAGCATTAATTTGGTTCAGCGCCATTTTATTAAGTTTCAGCGTATTAGCGCCCCAGCAAGCTTTGGCGAGTGATGAGCTATTAGAAGTCGATCAAGCATTTCAATTACAGCAACCGACATTTGCCGATGGCAAGCTCATTGTTGAATGGAAAATCGCCGATGGTTATAAACTCTATAAAGATAAGATGTCTGTAAAAGCCAGCAATATTGTTTTACAGACACCACAATACTCAGCCTATAAAACCATTGACGATCCTTTATTCGGTAAAAGCGATGTGTTTGCCGATAAGGCCGTCATAACCATACCTTACAGCGGAAACGGTGACAGTGACATCAGCGTAAGTTATCAAGGGTGCTCTGAAAAACTGGGCGTTTGCTATCCGCCACAGACCCGGTCCTTCAAGCTAAACGCTGCAGCGGTTCAAGCTGGACAGAATCCAGCCCCTGCAAGCTTTGGCAGTCTTAATGAACTCAATAAATACCTAAGCGCTGATACAGGTCAAGACGAATTATTGGATGCCGATGATGCCTTCGCATTTTCAGCTAAGCAAGACGGCAATCAATTAATCATCAATTGGTCGATTGCTCCAAACTATCACCTTTATCGTGACAAAATCAAAGTTAAAACACTGCAAGGCGATATCCAGCACGGCAAATTGCAACTGCCTGAGGCGACTTTGATCGATGATGAACTTTTCGGTAAAACCCATGTCTTCCACGGTGATATCGAAGCGGTTCTCGCGCTTAAGCAAGCCGCCGCCGGCAGCATTATCGAGATTGAATACCAGGGTTGTTCTGCGAGCAACGGCGTCTGTTATCCTCCGGCTAAAAAGCAGATCGATTTGAACGCGGTTTCTGCAAGCAGCGGAGCCCAAGTTGCGAGTGCCGTCGTCATGGATTCAACATCCGGCGACCAGTCGGAAAGCGACATGATTGCCGACACCTTGAAAAACAGCAGCGTTTGGATTGTGATCGCAACCTTTTTGGTATTCGGTTTATTACTGTCTTTAACACCTTGCGTATTCCCGATGATTCCCATCTTATCGAGTATTATTGTAGGCCAAGGCGATCAACTAACCACTAAACGCGCCTTTATTATGTCGCTCGTTTACGTATTGGCCATGTCGGTGACCTATACCGTTGCCGGCGTACTGGCAGGCGTGTTTGGCGAAAACCTCCAGGCAGCCTTCCAGAACCCTTGGATTATCGGTAGCTTCAGTATTATCTTCTTGCTGCTTGCGCTATCCATGTTCGGTTTCTATGAATTGCAGCTGCCAAGTTCTCTGCAATCGAAGTTAACCAATATTTCAAATAAACAGCAAGGTGGCACCCTGACCGGCGTTGCAATAATGGGCTTTTTATCGGCATTGATTGTCGGCCCCTGCGTTGCCCCGCCTCTAGCCGGTGCTTTGATTTATATCGGCCAGACCGGTGATGCCTTATTAGGTGGTCTGGCTCTGTTTGCCATGAGTATGGGGATGGGGCTGCCTCTACTTCTGCTGGGAACTTCAGCCGGTAAACTGTTACCTCGTGCCGGTGTATGGATGGATAATGTCAAAGCCGTATTCGGTGTTATGCTTATCGCCATTGCCATCTGGATGGCGGAAAGAATCATTCCGGTAGAAGCGGCGATGCTAAGCTGGGCGATGTTACTGATGATCTCTGCGGTATATATGGGCGCTTTCAGTTCCACTCAGGACACCTCCGGCTGGTTCAGACTTTCAAAAGGCCTGGGATTGGTTTTATTCTTCTACGGTGCCGCGATCCTGATTGGTTTATTAGGTGGTTCTAAACAGATGTTCCAACCGCTACAGGTATTCCAAGGTGGCGGCAAAGTGATGCAACAGCAGGCCGACAAACTGGACTTTAACAAGATCAAATCGATAGAAGATCTAAACGCTGAGCTGGCAAAAGGCAAACCGGTGATGCTCGACTTCTACGCGGATTGGTGCATAAGCTGTAAAGAGATGGAGGCACTGACCTTCTCCAAGGCTAAAGTACACCAGGCACTTGAAGGTGTCGCCCTATTAAAGGCCGATGTCACCGCGAATGATGATATTGATAAGGCACTAATGAAACAATTCGGTATTATCGGACCTCCAGCCATTTTGTTCTTTAATACTGAAGGGGTCGAACAAAAAGCGCAACGTGTGGTAGGCTTTAAAAATGCCGATGACTTCACCGCAGTTATCAACCAAGCATTCAATAAATAACACCTTGGCCATCTCACTATCTGCTATAGTGAGCAAACACAATCGAACTCCACCTGCCTTTTCGGTAGCGTGGAGTTTTTTATAGACTGACAACCTAACACCCAACCAACAAAGCAAAACTTAACTTTTGCGCGCTTTTAGTGATTTTCAGAGCAGTACGCGGCAGTTCATGCCAAAAAACTTCCAAATTAGCTTGTAACATCATAGTGTTCACCAACCAGATACGTTATAATCCAGACACACACATTTTTTGGATAGTGAGCGATATGGCAAGTATTCTGGTAATTAATGGCCCAAACCTAAACATGTTGGGACGTCGCGAACCTGAAATCTACGGGCATGAAACCCTAGAAGACATTATTTCCGGCTTAATTGATTTAGCCGATGAATACAATATTCGCCTGTTCGACTTCCAAAGCAATGCAGAACATGAAATCGTCGAGCGCATCCATAAAGCGATGGATGACGATACCGACTATATCATTATCAATCCGGCCGCTTTCACTCACACCAGTGTTGCGATTCGTGACGCCTTGGCAACCGTGGATATTCCATTTATCGAGGTCCACCTATCCAATATCCATAAACGTGAGTCGTTCCGTCATCACTCTTATTTTTCTGATTTGGCTGAAGGCGTTATAGCCGGGTTAGGCACCAAAGGTTATCGCTTAGCTTTTGAAGCCGCCGCAGAAAAGCTGGAAGAAAGCTGAATCGCCAAATCCAAATCATCAAAATGTTAATCAGTTAGAAAATACAAAAAAATCCAAAGGAAAAAGGATACATCATGGATATTCGTTCAATCCGCAAACTTATTGAGATTGTAGAACAGTCAGATATCGCCGAAATCGAAATCAAAGAAGGCGAGCACAACATTCGTATTTCACGCAGCAAAGAACAACAAGTCATCGTTTCTGGCGCCCCGGCACCCATGGCGGCGGCACCAGCCCCGGTGGCAACGGCGGCGCCAGCTCCGGCCGCTGCCGAAGCTCCTGCCACAAGCACCGAGGTCAGCGGCCACAAAGTCACTTCGCCAATGGTTGGAACTTTCTATTCAGCACCATCTCCAGATGCCGCACCTTTTGTTAAGGTTGGCGACAAGGTCTCTGAAGGTGACACGCTATGCATTATCGAAGCGATGAAAATCATGAACCCTATCGAGGCGGATAAATCAGGTACCATCAAGCAAATTCTAGGTAACAATGGTGAGCCGGTTGAATTTGGTCAAGCACTATTCGTGATCGAATAAGGGATTATCGATGATTGAAAAACTTCTCATTGCCAACCGCGGTGAAATCGCGCTTCGCGTATTGCGAGCTTGTAAAGAGCTTGGCATTAAAACCGTCGCCGTTCACTCAACTGCGGATGCTGATCTTAAACACGTTTTAATGGCTGACGAGACCGTTTGTATCGGTCCTGCGCCGTCAAGCGAAAGCTACCTAAATGTCCCAGCACTGATTTCGGCGGCAGAGGTGACCGATGCCGAAGCGATCCACCCGGGTTATGGCTTTCTCTCTGAAAACGCCGACTTTGCCGAACGCGTTGAAGAAAGCGGTTTCAAATTTATCGGTCCTAAAGCCGAAACGATCCGTTTAATGGGCGATAAGGTTTCTGCCATCAAAGCGATGAAAGCGGCAGGCGTACCTACTGTGCCTGGTTCTGGCGGCCCATTGGGCAGCAACGATAAAGAGAACTTGGAAATCGCACAACGTATTGGTTACCCGGTCATTATCAAAGCCTCCGGCGGCGGTGGCGGTCGTGGTATGCGTGTAGTCCATACCGAAGCCAACCTATTGAAATCTATCCAGCTAACCAAATCGGAAGCCGGTAGCTTCTTCGGTAACCCGGAAGTCTATATGGAAAAGTTCCTCGAGAACCCTCGCCATGTAGAAATTCAGGTATTGGCCGATGGGCAAGGCAATGCCGTTCATCTAGGTGAACGTGACTGTTCTATGCAGCGCCGCCACCAGAAAGTGGTTGAAGAAGCCCCTGCACCGGGCATTACCATTGAACAGCGCAACAAAATCGGTGGCGCCTGTGCCAATGCCTGTATTGAAATTGGTTACCGTGGCGCCGGAACCTTCGAGTTCCTATATGAGAACGGTGAGTTCTATTTTATTGAAATGAATACCCGTCTTCAGGTGGAACACTCGGTCACCGAAATGGTTACCGGTATCGACTTGGTTAAGGCACAGATTGAAGTCGCGATGGGCATGCCTTTATCGATTACCCAGGAAGACATCAAGCTTTCCGGCCACGCCATCGAGTGTCGAATCAATGCGGAGAACCCGGCGCGCAACTTTATGCCGTCACCGGGTAAAATCGAGCGTCTGCATCTGCCTGGAGGCTTAGGAGTGCGTTGGGATTCGCATATCTATACAGGCTATAGTGTACCGCCGCATTATGATTCAATGATCGGTAAGCTGATCTGCTTCGGCAGCGACCGTCAGACCGCCATCGCACGTATGAATTGTGCGCTGAGCGAAATGGTCATTACCGGCATTGATAGCAATATCCATCTGCAGCGTGAAATCATGAATGACGGTGGTTTCCAAGACGGTGGCCGTAATATCCACTATCTGGAAGAGCGTTTAGAGCACCTGCTTTAAAAACGGCACCAGACAGAAAGCAAAGCTGTTAAACGCACGGCTAGGTTTCCTGTTATAATCTGCACAAAAAACGGAAAACCTCTAATACTTTGCGGTATTAGAGGTTTTTTGCTTTCTATATATCCGGGGTTTGCTGGCGAATAGATGAGCTAATCCCCAATTTCATTCTAAAAGTGACTAGGAATTTTTATGGCTTGGATTCAAATCAATGCGATCGTCAATGAAACACTGGCGGAACCACTGTCTGATGCATTTATGGAAGCCAATGCCGCATCGGTCACCTTTGAAGACGCCCTTGACCAACCTATTTTTGAACCGGATTTGGGGACCACACCGGTCTGGTCTCAAACCAAGGTCATCGGCTTATTTGATGCCGAAGTCGACAGCCAACAAGTCATTGACTTCCTCAGCCAACAGATGCCGGAGATTTCCGCAGACAGCTATAAAACCGAAGTCTTGGAAGACAAAGACTGGATTCGCGCCTGGATGGATCAATTCAAACCTATGCAGTTTGGTGAACGTCTGTGGGTTGTACCAAGCTGGACTGAAGTACCGGATGCCGATGCGGTAAATCTTTTGTTAGATCCCGGGCTGGCTTTTGGCACCGGCACCCACCCAACCACATCGTTGTGTTTAAGCTGGCTGGACAAAAATTCGCCTGACAATCTAACCGTCATTGATTATGGCTGCGGCTCGGGGATTTTGGCTTTGGCAGCGCAAAAACTGGGTGCCAAAACAGTTACCGGAACCGATATCGACCCTCAAGCGATTAGCGCCAGCATCGAGAATGCAAACCGCAATAACGAACAGATTCCGTTTGCCTTGGTAAAAGACTTTGATAGCGAACCGGTCGATTTATTGATCGCCAATATTCTCGCCGGACCATTAAAAGAACTCGCCCCGGAGTTCCAACGCCTGCTTAAATCCGGTGGCCGCCTGGTATTATCCGGCCTACTTGCGGTACAGTCGGCAGAACTGATTGAGCATTACCGCCAGTTCGATATAGAACTCGATGAACAGCAGTCTCTCGATGAATGGGGTCTGTTGTCCGGCTATAAAAAATAAATTGATGCAGCAGCTGTCGTTATGAGCTTGCAGATAGGCCCTTACCAGTTTAAACACAATTTAGTGCTGGCACCAATGGCGGGCATTACCGATGCGGTGTATCGCCAGCTTTGTCGCGATAAGGGTGCCGATTACACTCTGGCTGAAATGGTGGCATCGAAAAAGCAGCTGTGGGATTCAAAAAAATCCTCCACCCGCCATGCCAGCTTGACCGATCCCGAACCACGAGCCGTACAGTTAATTGGAACCGATGCGACTGAATTGGCCGAAGCTGCCGCATGGCAAGTCTCTCAAGGTGCGCAAATTATTGATTTGAACATGGGCTGCCCGGCGAAAAAAGTCTGCAATGTCGCTGCCGGTTCTGCCTTGATGGCGATGCCGGACAAGGTCGAAGAGATTTTTCAAACAGTAGTCGCCGCGGTCAATGTACCGGTGACGGTGAAAATCCGCACCGGAAGTGACGACAGTACAAAAAACGCTTTGCAAATCGCCCTACTGGCAGAACAGTGCGGATTGCAAGCGGTGACTATTCATGGCAGAACCCGAGCTGCAAAGTTCTCCGGCGAAGCCGAATATCAGACGATAAAAGAGGTCAAACAGGCGCTCTCGATTCCGGTGATTGCAAATGGTGATATTTGCACCCCCGAACAGGCTGATTTTGTATTAGAATACACGCTTGCCGATGGCATAATGCTCGGCAGAGCTACACAAGGTTATCCTTGGATATTTCGTGAAATAAATCATTACCTTAACTCAGGCAACCATCTCGAAAAGCCGAGCTTAGAAGAGTTCGCCGCGACAGTTAAGCAACATATTTCAGGATTACACCGCCTATATGGTGAGGACTTAGGGCTTAAGATAGCCCGCAAACATCTAGGTTGGTACGCGCAACACCTGCCTGATGGCAAGCAACTCAGAAGACAGTTCAACCAACTACAGCAGGCTGATTTACAGTTAGATATAGTTTATGATTTCTTTGCCGAACTGGGCTACAGCAAAATAGGCATAGCACAGCAAAAACAAAAATAATAGATACGACACATGGATACTTATGACTGATCGCCAAATGAGTGATGACAAGCAGCCGGCCTGTTTAAGCCATCACGTGACATTGATGCTACAAGGCTACTTTGCCACCCTGGACGATGAATCGGTGACGGATGTTTATGACATGGTCATCCAACAGGTAGAGAAACCGCTGATTGAGTTTGTCTTACAGCAAACCGCATTTAACCAAAGCCAAGCGGCTAATATTTTAGGGATGAACCGCAATACCCTAAAAAAGAAAATGCAGAGATACCAAATTGAAAACGCTTAGTTAACACTCAATAGAGTCATAACTGAGTTTATTTTTCCACAACTTTATATTTTTATCGATTTTCGACTTTTGGAGATTAACAATGAAACCTGTTCGTCGTGCTTTAATTAGCGTTTCAGACAAAAACGGCATTCTTGAATTTGCTCAAGAATTGAGCAATCTTGGCGTTGCCATTCTTTCTACTGGTGGAACCTACAAAGTTCTTTCTGAAGCCGGTCTGGCTGTGACTGAAGTTTCTGAGTATACCGGTTTTCCTGAAATGATGGACGGGCGTGTAAAAACCCTACACCCAAAAATCCATGGTGGTCTACTGGGTCGTCGCGGCACCGATGATGCGATTATGTCAGAACACGGTATCGACCCGATCGATATGGTTGTTGTTAACCTTTACCCGTTTGAAGCAACCGTCGCTAAAGCCGACTGTTCTCTAGAAGACGCTATTGAAAACATCGATATCGGTGGCCCAACCATGTTGCGTTCTGCGGCGAAAAACCACAAAGACGTAGCAGTAGTGACTGACCCTGCCGATTACAGTCGTATTCTTGCCGAACTAAAAGCGAACGACGGCCAATTGGCTCATGCCACGCGTTTTGATTTGGCGATCAAAACCTTTGAACAGACAGCACGTTACGATGGCGCTATCTCAAACTACTTCGGTACTATGTTCGGCTCGGATGATGCCGATAACTTCCCACGTACCTATAACACTCAGTTCGTCAAAAAACAGTCTATGCGTTACGGTGAAAACCCGCATCAGAATGCGGCCTTCTATACCGAACGCAATCCTGCGGAAGCGTCAATTTCGACTGCGACCCAAATTCAGGGTAAAGAGCTGTCTTTCAACAATATCGCCGACACCGATGCCGCTTTGGAACTGGTTAAGACATTCGATGACACCGCTTGCGTGATCGTAAAACACGCCAACCCTTGTGGTGTTGCCGTCGGCTCAAGCCTGTTTGAAGCTTATGACCGCGCTTATAAGACGGATCCGACTTCGGCTTTCGGTGGCATTATCGCCTTTAACCGTGAGTTGGATGTCGAAACCGCTCAGGCGATTATCGACCGTCAGTTTGTTGAAGTCATTATCGCACCAAGCGTATCTGAAGACGCTAAGGCAGCGGTTGCCGCAAAACAAAACGTACGTCTTCTAGAGTGTGGTGCACTGGGTGAGCAACTAGCGGCTTATGATTATAAGCGTGTTACTGGTGGCCTATTGGTTCAAGACCGCGATTTAGGCATGGTTGATATGGCTGATCTGAAAGTTGTGACCAAAAAAGCGCCAACCGATGAGCAGATGAAAGACCTGATGTTTGCATGGAAAGTGGCCAAGTTTGTTAAATCAAACGCGATTGTTTACGTTAAAGACGGTATGACTATTGGTGTGGGTGCTGGTCAGATGAGCCGTGTTTACTCAGCGAAGATCGCCGGTATCAAAGCGGCCGATGAAGGCTTGGAGGTCCCTGGTTCTGTAATGGCATCGGATGCGTTCTTCCCATTCCGCGACGGCATTGATGCAGCAGCAGCGGCAGGTATTACTGCGGTAATCCACCCAGGCGGATCAATGCGTGACCAGGAAGTGATCGATGCGGCAGACGAGCACGGCATCGCGATGGTGTTCACAGGGATGCGCCACTTCAAACATTAAAAAGGCTTGTTTACCTGACTTCTGCGTTATGTAACAAACTTCGGGTGCTCATGTACAAGACGTACACTCCGCTCCGGTTTTGTTACAAGCCTTGAATTCAGGCAACACGCTCTTTTTAAGAGTTGAAGAAGGAATCGTAACGGCTTGTTTACTCAATTTCTGTGTTGGATAAACAGCTTCCGCTGCTCACGTATCTTAATACGCTGCGCTGCGGTTCTGTTATCCACCTTGAACTTGAGCAAAACGCTCATTACTTTTTTCAGTAAACTTAAAAAAATTAACTCAAAAATTGAAAAATAACAGCTTTAATGTTTTTTAGCGCCATTCAAATCAAGGCAAAAAATGTGAGCTTACAAGTGTAAGTGACCATTTTTGAACGCGGATTTGGATGGTGATAAAAATTATTAAAGCTGTTAGCCCCTTGATAGGTGAAAGAATGAATGTATTAATTATTGGTAGTGGCGGTCGCGAACATGCTCTGGCGTGGAAAACGGCGCAATCAACAAAAGTAAGTCAGGTATTTGTTGCACCAGGTAATGCCGGTACGGCTTTGGAAGAAAACCTGACCAATGTGGATATCGCCGTTGATGACATTCAAGGCTTGGTTGATTTTGCCAAAAGCAATGCCATTGATTTAGCCATTGTCGGCCCGGAAGTTCCACTGGTTTTAGGTGTTGTGGATGCCTTCACCGAAGCCGGCCTTAAATGTTTTGGCCCAACGGCTGGAGCTGCCCAACTGGAGGGTTCAAAAGCGTTCTCCAAAGACTTCCTAGCCAAGCACAATATTCCAACGGCGGCTTATGAAGTCTTTACCGAAATCGCACCGGCACACGCATATTTGGAAAAAATGGGTGTACCGATTGTGATTAAGGCTGACGGTCTAGCGGCAGGTAAAGGGGTTATCCTTGCAGACACTATGGAACAAGCAAAAGAAGCGGTTTCCGATATGCTTGCCGGCAATAAATTCGGTGACGCCGGTTCTCGTGTTGTTATTGAAGAATTCCTAGTTGGTGAAGAAGCCAGCTTTATTGTTATGGCCGATGGCAAAAACGTGGTGCCAATGGCAACTTCTCAGGATCATAAGGCTCGCGATAATGGTGATACAGGGCCCAACACTGGCGGTATGGGAGCCTACACACCTGCCCCGGTGGTAACACCGGATATCCATGACCGTATTATGAACGAAGTCATCTATCCGACTATCGAAGGCATGGCAAAAGATGGCCTACCCTATACCGGTTTCTTGTATGCCGGAGTGATGATTGATGCTTCAGGAGCACCAAAGGTATTGGAATTCAATTGCCGTTTCGGTGACCCAGAAACTCAACCAATCATGATGCGTTTGCAGTCGGATTTGGCTGAACTTTGCTTGGCGGCAATCGATGGCAAACTGGAAGGTATGACGACCGACTGGGATGAGCGTGCAGCTCTAGGTGTGGTCATGGCGGCTGGCGGCTATCCGGATGAATACCGTAAAGGTGATGTCATCA
This sequence comes from Thiomicrorhabdus sediminis, assembly GCF_005885815.1. NCBI lineage: Bacteria > Pseudomonadati > Pseudomonadota > Gammaproteobacteria > Thiotrichales > Piscirickettsiaceae > Thiomicrorhabdus > Thiomicrorhabdus sediminis. The sequence continues at coordinate 1,966,956 of NZ_CP040602.1, forward strand.
CCGGTATTGAAAATGCCGATTCAGCCGACATCAAGGTCTTCCATGCCGGTACGGCAAGTAAAGACGGCCAGGTGGTTACCGCTGGCGGGCGTGTATTGTGTGTCACCGCTTTGGGTGCCAATGTGACCGCGGCCCAGCAACGCGCCTATGAAGGTGTTGCCGAAATCAACTGGGATGAGACTTATTATCGTACCGATATCGGTCATCGTGCGGTAGCGCGTGAAAAATAATCGATCTTAATCAAGTTTGATAAATAAAAAAGCACCTTCGGGTGCTTTTTTATTGCCTACCGGAACATACCGAATAAACAATATGTCTGTCATAACATGAATTTATTGGCGAGCCTTATGGATAAATAGTATATTGAAAGCAGATTTCAATGGATGATTTGAGGAGGGGCGATGTACCTACGCAAGTCAGTAGATGAGGAGGAGTTCGATTTGGATTCTGTACATAACTATTATGAACGTCTAGTATTTAATGAAATTAACGATAAATATGCTCATGAATTTGATGATAGTGAGCACCTGGCCGACATGGCCTGTATCGCACTCAATGAAATCCCACCTCGCTATATCCGTTATGATATCGACATGTCATTTTATATGTCTCCGCAGGAATATCTGGATACTCAAGTACGTGTCCAGGATGCGGTTCGCCATGCTTATAAAAGGATCAAAAAACACCAGCAGCACCGTAACGGGCAGCTCCTCCAAGAACAAAACGACGACAAACAGCCATAAAAAATGCCGGTTGAAGCGAACTCCAACCGGCATAACATTGTGTTAACCCTTGTCACTTGAGTTAGTCAAAACTCAACTTTTCATTTTGATAATCAATATGCACAGTACCACCCGGAGAAAAATCACCTTGCAATATTTTCTGCGCAAGAGGGTTTTCCACCTGTTGTTGAATGACACGTTTTAATGGACGTGCACCAAATACCGGATCGAAACCAACTTCACCAATCATATCCAAAGCCGCATCGCTGATTTCCAGCTGCATGTCATTGGCCGCCAGACGCTGGCGCAAGCTATCCAATTGAATGTTGGCAATCGCTCGGATTTGCTCTTGCGCCAATGGATGAAACACTACGATATCGTCAATTCGGTTAATGAATTCAGGTCTGAAATAGTTACCAACCACTTCCATTACATCCGATTTCATTTCCGCATAACTGGCCTTACCGGCTTTTTCCTGAATGACCTGTGAACCCAGATTCGAAGTCATGACAATCACCGTGTTTTTAAAGTCCACAGTACGTCCTTGACCATCGGTTAAACGTCCATCGTCCAAGACCTGCAAGAGGATATTGAAAACATCAGGGTGAGCCTTTTCGACCTCATCCAATAGAATCACCGAATAAGGTTTACGGCGAACCGCTTCGGTCAGATAGCCGCCCTGTTCGTAACCGACATAACCCGGAGGCGCTCCCACCAAACGGGCAACCGAATGTTTTTCCATAAACTCCGACATATCGATACGTACAATCGCATCGGTGGTATCAAACAGAAAATCCGCCAAGGCTTTGGTCAATTCGGTTTTACCAACCCCAGTAGGTCCCAAGAACAAGAAGGAACCATTGGGACGATTCGGGTCGGATAGCCCAGCTCGCGAACGACGAATCGCATCCGATACCGCTTTGACCGCTTCACGCTGCCCAACCACCTGCTCTTCAAGCACCTGTTCCATTTCAAGCAGCTTTTCACGCTCACCCTGCATCATCTTCGCTACCGGAATGCCTGTCCAGCGGGCGACCACTTCAGCAATCTCCTCTTCGGTCACCTTATTACGTAACAGATGCTGCTCGCTCTCCTCACTAGCGGCTGATTCGGCCATCTCCGCTTCGCGGATTTTCGTCTCCAGTTCAGGAATTTTGCCGTACTGAATCTCGGACATTTTGGCAAGATTACCTTCGCGACGAGCCGATTCTAAATCGATACGCGCCTGCTCAAGCTTCTCTTTAAACTGTTGGGCTCCCTGCAAAGCGGCCTTGTCTTTTTTCCAAATCTCTTCCAGATCCGAATACTCTTTTTCCATTTCGGCAATTTGCTCTTGTAGGCTAGCCAAACGCTTTTTAGAGGCTTCGTCTTTCTCTTTTTTAAGCGCAACCTGTTCCATTTTCAATTGGATCAGACGACGATCCAATCGATCCATCACCTCCGGTTTGGAATCAATCTCCATACGAATACGCGAGGCCGCTTCGTCAATCAAGTCAATCGCCTTATCCGGTAATTGACGGTCGGTGATATAACGCTGCGACAGGCTCGCCGCGGCAACGATCGCAGGATCGGTAATATCAACCCCATGATGCACCTCATAACGTTCTTTCAGACCACGCAAAATCGCAATAGTATCTTCTTCGCTTGGCTCATCAACAATCACCTTCTGGAAACGACGTTCAAGCGCCGCGTCTTTTTCAATGTTTTCACGATATTCGTTGAGCGTCGTTGCACCGATACAATGAAGTTCACCGCGAGCTAAGGCTGGCTTGAGCATATTACCCGCATCCATCGAGCCTTCGGTTTTCCCGGCGCCGACCATGGTATGGATTTCATCGATAAACAGAATCACCTGCCCTGCCTGCTTTTCCAAGTCTTTCAACAGTCCCTTCAAACGCTCTTCGAATTCACCACGGTATTTGGCGCCAGCCAAAAGCCCGGCCAAATCCAATGATAGTAGACGTTTGTTCTTCAGGCCTTCCGGCACTTCGCCATTAACGATTCGTTGCGCCAAACCTTCCACAATGGCGGTTTTACCTACACCAGGTTCACCGATGAGTACCGGGTTGTTTTTGGTACGGCGCTGTAAGACCTGCACCGCACGGCGAATTTCGTCATCACGCCCGATAACCGGGTCCAATTTACCGGATTCGGCACGTTCTGTTAAATCAATCGTATATTTTTCCAAAGCCTGACGGTTTTGTTCTGCATTCTGGTCTTGCACACTTTCACCTCCACGCACTTGTTGAATCGCTTGTTCAATTTTATTCTTATCGGCACCGGCCTGCTTTAACAAAGTCGCCGCTGTATCATTAGTTTCCAATAGCGCTAGATAAAACAGTTCGCTGGCGATAAACGCATCGGCATTCTGCTGTGCCTGCTTGTCCATTAAATTCAGCACCTGTGCCGATTTCTGCGATAACTGCACATTGCCGGCACTACCACTTACCTTAGGTAAAGAATTAAGCTTCTCTTGCACGGATTGTTTTAATAAGGCGGTATTGACCTGAGCCAACTGCAATAAATGACTCGACTCATCAATCAACGCCGAGAGAATATGCAATGGTTCAATAAACTGATTATCTTGCCCGACCGCAATAGATTGCGCCTGCGCCAAAGCGTTTTGAAACTGAGTGGTAAATTTGTCCATCATTGCTGGCAAACTCCTTGATAAATATCCTATAACTACATAAAAGATAGGGATATTTTTTTATCATTCAAGCCAATTAAATTAATTTTTTTGAAAAAAATTGACGCCGACTGCTTAACTGTTTGATTAGATTAATAATATTTTCAGTGCATTGCTATTAACAATAACGCAGAGAAAATCCTTATAAGCATTGCTGTTTAGCGTTTTTCATGCTTAAAATTAGGACACCCCCTTTTCATTTGCCACAGGACAAGCTATGGATAATCTATTTTTTATGCTATCAAAACTCGTATGGGCATTTTTGAGCCCTGGAAATCTGATTATCATTGCTTTATTTGTAGGCATGGTTTTTCTGATTTTCAATAGCTTCGGCAAAGCAAAAAAAATATTGGTGCCGACCGCTCTTATCAGCTTCTTGATTATGGCTTACCCTGTAAGCGACTATTTAATGCAACCGCTAGAAAACCGTTTTAGCAAACCTGAAGTTCTTCCGGATCAGATTGATGGCATTATCGTTTTAGGTGGCGGCGAAGATCTAAAACGTTCGCTAAGCTGGCAAGTAGCCGAATTAGGTTTAGGCGGTGATCGTTATGTCGGTGCGGCAAGCTTGGCCAGTTATTATCCTGATGCACCGGTGATTTTTAGTGGCGGCAGCGGTTTAATGAGCCTGCAAAACACTGAAGGTGAAGGAGCCATAGCCCGACAACTGCTGACAACCATCGGTATTGATGAACAGCGCCTGATTATCGAATCACTATCACGTAACACCTATGAGAATTTCAAATACATAAAGCCTTTATTACCAAAAGACAAGGGCACCTATGTATTGGTCACCTCCGCCTTCCATATGCCACGTTCGGTAGGCATTGCCAGAATGCAAGGCATCAAGGTGGTTCCTTTTCCGGTCGACTACCGCACAGATAGCGAAAACTATCGCACGGTTGGTTTTGATTTCAACCGTAATCTAACAACCTTAGAAGCTGGCTGGCGCGAATGGATCGGCCTTACCGCCTATTACTTCACTGGCAAAACCGCCGACTGGTTTCCGAAACCAAACGGCGAAACAAAATCGGGCGGTAAAATCATCAAGGGATTCTACGACGACCAAGCGAAGCCTTTTATCAATGAATCCACACCGCAAACAACACCGGTGGAATAAGATAAGTCATCAATAAAGAAATCCAAAACTGCCGTTATAAACGGCAGTAGACTGATCAAATCACTTTAGAGAAACGGTTTGCGCTACTCTGTTTCAGATATGCGTCAAACACCATACAGATATTACGGATCAATAAGCGCCCTTTGGCGGTGACACGTAAATCATCTTTATCCAATTCAATCAAACCGTCGGCAACCATTGGGTCTAGGCTAACCAACTCCGTTGAGAAATATTCAGCAAAACGAATATTCCATAGCTGCTCAAGCTGTGCGAAGTTCAAATGAAAATGACTAATCAATCGTGTAATGACATCTCGGCGTAATTCATCATCCTCTGATAGTTTCACGCCACGAAATACCGCTAAATCACCGGAATCGATCGCTTCATAATATTCATTCAAACCTTTGCGGTTCTGGGCATAGGTATTATCTATCAATGAAATAGACGTCGCCCCCATACCAATCAAATCGCACTCAGCATGTGTCGAATAACCTTGAAAGTTTCGGTATAGCGTCTCATTACGTTGCGCTATTGCCAACTCATCATCCGGTTTAGCAAAATGATCCATACCGATATAGACATAACCGGCCTCTAGCAGACGTTCTGTTGTTGATTGCAATATTGCCAACTTTTCATCCGCGTTCGGCATATCCGCTTCATTCATTTTTTTCTGCGTCGGAAACATTGATGGCATATGCGCATAGTTGAAAATAGAGAATCGATCCGGTTCGGCTTCGAGCACCTGATCCAACGTTTTCAAAAAGCCCTGTTCGGTCTGATGCGGCAAACCATAAATCAAATCGACATTAACCGATAAAAAACCCGCCTCACGCGCGCCATACAGTACTTCAAAGGTCTGCTCTTTGGACTGGATACGATTCACCGCTTTTTGAACCTGAGGATCAAAATCCTGCACCCCCAAGCTCATGCGATTAAACCCTAATTCTCGCAGCGCCTTGACCGATTCTCGACTTGCTTCACGTGGATCAATTTCAATCGAATATTCACCGCTATCATCATCATACAGATTGAAGTGCTGACGCGTTTTCTGCATTAAAGCCGTCATCTCTTCAACATTCAAGAATGTCGGTGTGCCGCCGCCCCAATGGAGTTGTTCCACTTTTCGATTAGGGTCAAAAAGCGCTGATTGCAATTCGATTTCCTTAAACAATCGCTCTAGATAGGGTTGAGACTTTGAACGATCTCGTGTCCACACCTTATTACAGGCACAGAAAAAACAGACGGTATCGCAGAAAGGAATATGAAAATACAGCGATAAACCCCGCTCTGAAGAATTACTGCGTTGGGCAGCCGCTTTGTAATCGGCCAAACCAAAATCTTCTTCAAACTGGATCGCGGTCGGATAGGAAGTGTAACGTGGACCGGACTGGTTATAACGCTTGATTAATTGCTCATCGAATTGGATAGATTGTTCCATAATCATTGCCCTTAAGTATGCGTCTTTTCATTAAGACGGCTTCTATTTAGACTTATGATAACCAATCAAATAACAACAAAAAGTGCTTCCAATTGAAAACTTATTCTGCCTCAAGAACTTTATGGAAAGTACGATTTCGACCCGACTTTTTTGCCTTATAAAGCAAGTCATCGAGCTGACCGAACACTTCTTCAAACTGAAACATCGCAAACGACATGGTACTGATGGCACCACAACTGACTGTGATTTTTAATTCGCCGTCTTTAACCACACCAAATCTTGTCTTGGCAATGGTGTCACGCATACGTTCTGCAAGAACATAACAATCATCAGCCCTTTCACTCAATGTCAGAGCAAGAAACTCTTCGCCACCCCAACGAAATACCGATTCCTCTTCACGCATACACTCTCTGAGAATGTCGGCAAGTTGCTCCAATACCTGGTCACCGACCAGATGGCCATAGTTGTCGTTGACCGGTTTAAAATAATCGATATCAATCAGAACCAAGCCAACAAACAGGTTTCTGCGTTTGGCAAAAGCCAACTGTTTTTCCAAAATATCATCAAACAATTTTCGGTTAGGCAGCCCTGTCAAACTGTCCAAAGTACAAAAACGAATCAATTCCGTTTCCATTACCTGCATCAAGACCTCGGTAACGCGGTCTGAAGCTTCTTCCATGGAATTCAAAATTTTAACGATTTGATCAGGCTGACTGTTGCGGTTACATTCAATGGCCTGAACGGCAAGCTCGTGAACCTCATGATGAGCCTGGTCAAAACTTTGCTGGGCTGTTTGCGGAATTCTTTGCCAACCGCCAGCCTGCAACCATTTACCTAAACGACACTCTTGGGTGCTCAAAGGTAATTTTTCTTCAGACATTTCACCCAATGCCATGGAAAACGCGAGGATTTTCCATTTGACATGATCTTCATAAACTTGCATCAACTCTGCGGGAAAGGCCGCCGAAACCAATTCATAAGAGCGTTTGACATGGTTGACGTCCATAGCAAATTTTTGTGTGATTCGGCTCTTCATTTCGACCAAATGGAAGACATGATTATTAAGCAGACTTAAGGCATCAACCATTAAGCCGACTATATACAGCAGCTGATGCGGCTGAACTTCATCCAGACAAGAATAGACGGCATGACGGCATTGATTGATTAATAAGGTGATATGGTTTTGTCTCAGCCCCAACTGCTTCCAATGCAATACCTGCATATAAAGTTCATGGTAGAGGCTCTGATCAAATTTAGTGCTGACCAAAGTGGTAAAAAAATTGGGTAAGAACAGCGTTGTTGAACCCTGCTCATATTGCAAACCTGTATTAGCCAACCCCGCAAAGACTTTTTCATAGAAGAGCGGTTCACAATTCAGCAGACGTGCCTGATGTTGGCCGAGTAAATCAAGATGATCTTGGCTAATTCCAATCATCTCATTGAGATTATCAATTTTTATAACATCATCTTCTTGAACCATTCAATTCAATTCTCATTTGCTAACTTATTGGCTCAATATATCAACAGTAGACGTACAACACAAAAACATTAGAATTCAATTGTTTTATGATCTGAATTTGAATAAATTGCTGAACTATTTTTTACGGATTACCCATACTTGATGAATCTTGCTGTTGCGCTGAAAATCCTTCGGCATAGTCTGCTGGGTAATGTTATCCACCAGCAAATCCGCCAGAGCTTCATTATCCAATTTAAACTTGCGCAAGTTATTGGAAAAAATCAGCTCGCCTCCGGGGTTGAGCAGTTTCATTGCCTGCTCAATCAAAGCAACATGATCTCGCTGGATATCCAATACACCTTCCATACGTTTCGAAGTCGAAAACGATGGCGGATCAAGAAAAACCACATCGAATGTTTGCTGCGGCTGCTCACTTTGCGTCCGCAACCATTCCAGGACATCGGCTTGAATCAATTCATGCTGAGCATCCTGAAAACCGTTCAACATCAGGTTTTTTCGTCCCCAAGCCAGATAGGTTTTGGATAGATCGACGCTGATAGAGGATTTGGCACCGTGAACCGCCGCTTCAACCGTGGCGGTGGCGGTATAACAAAACAGGTTCAACAAGGACTTACGGCGCGACTTCTGCGCAACCAAAGCGCGCACATCACGATGGTCCAAAAACAAGCCGGTATCCAAATAATCGGTGAAATTGACACGTAATTTGGCACCGTTTTCCACTAGCGTATGAAACTGACGGTTCTCGTCCAATTTTTCATACTGCGACGTGCCTTTTTGTTTTTCACGAACCTTAAAGACAATCTGCTCAACCGGAACCTCTGCAAACACCCCTGGCAAGCCTGCCAAACCTTCATGCAGACGTTTTTTTGCCTTAGCACGATCCACCGTTTTCGGCGGCGCATATTCATTGACAATCAACCAGTTACCACTATCTTCGGTTTGGTAATAGTCAATCGCCAAGGCATATTCGGGAATATCGGCATCATAAACACGGTAAGCATTAATGGCGTTGTTTTTCGCCCATTTTTTCAAACTCTTCAAGTTTTTCTTAATACGGTTAGCCACCATTACCGCGCCTTCCGAATCAGCCAATTCCGGTTTGATTTTGGTGACTTCTTCGGCCAGGTTGCTACCGCCTTTTAAAGCCGGCTCGCGATAAAACTCTTCATTAACCTCAAAACGCAACAGCTTACATTCCATTGGTCCATTCAAAAAGTTATGACTGCGCTTGGCTTTTAATCCCAGATACATTCCCAGTTCCGGATTACAGGTCAACAGCGCGGCCTGCCAACCGTCGAATTCATTCTTGAGATATTTACCTAACGCCAGATAAACCTCTTTGACGGTTTCCACCTCACCGAGACGCTCACCGTAAGGTGGGTTGCAAATCACCAATCCTGGTTGCCAGTCTCCCCAGCGATGCGCCTGTTCAACAGTCATCTGTTTGATTTCAATCGAATCGTCATAACCGGCATTGCTGATCGATTTTTCTGCCACCTTTAAAGACTTGTGCGACGCATCCGAACCATAAATATCCGGTAAAGCTCTTAAACCTTGCGCTTCACGCCCCTCCGCTTCATCAAGCAATTGGTTCCATAACTTAGCATCATGCTGCTTCCAGAAGTTCAACTGCATGCGCTCGGCTTTTTCCAAGCCCGGTGCCAAATCCGATGCCATCATCGCCGCTTCCACCAAAAAGGTACCGGAACCGCACATAGGATCATATAAAACACCCCCTTGTTTGGCGATTTCCGGCCAACCGGCGCGCATCAATAATGCCGCGGCAACGTTTTCCTTAAGCGGCGCCTTGACCTGCTCCCCTTCGCGATAACCACGCTGGTGCAGACTGTAACCGACCAAATCGATACTCAAGGTCAATTGATTACGATTTAAATGTCCATGAACTCTGAGCTCAGGGTTTTGCGTATCGACCTTAGGTCGGCTATTACTGACTTCACGAAAATAATCGACAATACCGTCTTTGATTTTCAAGGCACCGAAATGGGTATGATCGATTCCCATCCCCTTACCGGAAAAAGACACCGCAAAGGTACCAAAAGCATCCATATGCGATTGCCAATCTATTGTGGCCACCTGTCTGGTCAGGTCCTCCTGATTATCCAGTTCGACTTCCAGAACGGTGATATAGATTCTGTTTGCCAAACGTGACCACAGACAGCTACGGTAGACCACCTCCAAATCACCTTCAAAACTGACACCACGAGGCTGAGCCTTGACGTTCTGCGCGCCAAAAGCGATTAATTCTTCTCGCAACAATTCACTTAAGCCACCTGGAGCCGAGGCAAAATATTTCATTCAACATTCCTAAATAATAGAGACGGATTTGCTTCATTTGCCAAGCAAAAATCTGTGCCGTCGGTAAAGTTTGACAATAGTGTTAATTTTAACGGTTTTCTTTTCAGGTTTGGTTTTGTTTCGGTAGAATAACGCTCTAGTTAGCAATTTTTTAGCTATCGTCGAGCATTAATCAGGCGTTAAAACAATAATCAACCAGCCAAGCCAGAGCGAGAAAAAATGAAGTTAATCATGCAAACCGTTAAATTAAGCTATTCCGCTAAATTTTCAGGCGTGCTGACCAGTTTATTTTTAAGCTTCTTGTTTAGCTCCAGTGCCGCTTTTGCCGAAACCAGTCAGGCCGACTTCAAAATTTGGCTCAACGAATTCAAACAAGAGGCGGTGACAGCAGGCATTAAAACCGCAACCGTCAACCAAGCCTTTGCCAATGTCAGCCTTAACGAAGACGTTCTGTTATCCGACAAGTCGCAACCGGAATTCACCCAGACGTTTTTCCAATATTTTGACCGCGCCGTCAGCGACTATCGTATCCGCACCGGCCAAAGACGTTACAAACAGCATCGTAGACTGCTCGATCAGGTTACCCGTAAATACGGTGTTCCCGGACGTTTTTTAGTTGCCTTTTGGGGATTGGAAACCAATTTTGGTAGCTATACCGGTAATATCCCGATTTTTGAATCGCTTGCCACGCTGGCTTACGACCCTCGTCGTAGCGGTTTTTTCCGCGGCCAGTTAATGGATGCTTTGAAAATTCTCGACAAAGGTCATGTCAGCCTCAGGCAGATGAAAGGTTCATGGGCAGGCGCGATGGGGCAATGCCAGTTTATGCCATCAAACTATATTCACTATGCGGTAGACGGTGACGGCGACGGCAAAATCGATCTATGGAATAGCCTGCCGGATGTGTTTTATTCAGCCGGAAACTTTCTTTCCCAATTAGGCTGGCAAAGAGTCGAAAACTGGGGACGTGAAGTCGCGCTACCGAAAGATTTCGACTACGCATTGGCCGATAATAAAACCCAACGCAGTTTAGCGGAATGGCAAAAACTCGGCTTAAAATTAGCCGATGGCCGCCCCTTGCCGATTGAAGAGATGCAAGCCAAATTGCTACTGGCCACCGATTACCAAGGCCCGGCCTTTTTAGTCTTTGACAATTTCCGCGTCATAAAACGCTGGAATAATGCCGATAAATACGCGCTTGCGGTCGGCCATTTGGCTGACCGGATCATTGGCAGAGCGCCGCTCACCAAGCAGCGTCCGGCGGATGATGAACCGCTAAGTACTAAACTGGTCAAAGAAGTGCAGATTCGCCTTAATAATCTGGGCTATCAAACCGGTAAGCCGGACGGCGTAATCGGCAAGAGAACCCGTCAGGCCTTGCGCGAATTTCAGGTGAAGAATAAGATTCCGGCAGATGGTTATGTGAATGAGGCCATGCTAAAAATATTGCGTCAAGCCGACAAGTCGGCCGTTAATCTAGAAGAAGCTTGATTAAAATCCGGTAAAAAGTTGCTTAAGGTACTTTTATGACTGACTCCATCACACATGATTGCCCTCAAAATGCGCCTGATAAGGCGTTGCAATCTATGCTGCATGCAATAAATCCCAAGCAACAACATCAACCGTTTTCCGAAATCGAGCTTTCCGCCTATCAATTCTGGAAAACCCAAAGCCGTTTGGCCAAATTAACCATGCAACTGCAACATTCTTTGCATCAACAGCGCCTTGATTCCAAAAACTCTTAATAGTCTAAGCTTCCTCTTAGCGATTATTTGCTGAAACAAATCCGCTAAAAATCTATCTCCTAAAGACTTTCAAACAGAATTTCCTGTCAACTGATTGGCCAAACATGGCTTATCAAAGGAGTTATCGATGCATGCAATGAACGTCCGTGTCCACATTGAAAATGGCAAGATTGAAGACGCCGCTGCAGTTCTAAAAGAACAAATCATGCCGGTAGCGGCGAACTATCCCGGTTTTATCGAAAACTTTTTACTTGTCGATGCGGCCAACAGTCGTATAGCGACCCTAAGTGTTTGGCAAACTGAGGCAGATGCCAAAGCCATTTACGAAGATGAAGGCGGCCTTTATCAAATCGCCTTGGGTAAACTCAAACCTTTTTTAGCCGCCCCACCGGATGCCTGGCTAGGTCCGGTTAGCCAAGTCAAAAAATAAGCACCAGGATTGATTTTCGCATCAAGATTTCGATTTTCTATTTTGCAAAAAGAAATTTAATCGTTATACTGACGCCTCTTAATTTTAATTGTCGGAGTGCCTAAGACTAGGCTGAGATCGCATTAAGCGGGATCCGTAGAACCTGATCTGGTTAGTACCAGCGAAGGGAACAATCTGAAACGCCATCGATATTCCTACCCGGAGTGTTCGACTCTTCCGAGACACAATCATTCGTCTCCGGACTTGGGCTAATACAGAGTTGATGCCATATTATTTCGCTCAGCATCTGTTTATGTTCTGTTCTACTTAATAGTCTAAAGCGCTTCGCCTTCATCTAAATGAAAAGGCAAAGCGATGAATCAAACCACACAAATCATTCAACCCAATACAACTAAAAGTCGTCGTCAGCGTCGAGCGGAAGCCGAAGCATTTATTCAAAATGTCTCCGGACAATCTTTCCCCAATTCTAAAAAAGTCTACGTTGAAGGCAAAATTCACCCAATCAAAGTTGGGATGCGTGAAATCAGCTTAAGCGACACCTACGTTTCCGGCCCCGAAGATAATCCGGTTACCGAAACAAACGAGCCTGTCTGCGTTTACGATACCTCCGGCCCTTATACCGATAACAATATTGACATCGATATTTATCAAGGTTTGCCTAAGCTGCGCGCTGACTGGATTATTGATCGTGATGATACCGAGACACTGGATTCTGCCAGTTCTGAATTCACCCAACAACGTCTATCCAATGAAAAACTGGATACCATCCGTTTTGATGCCCTACCGACGGTACGCCGCGCTAAAGCCGGTAAAAACGTCACTCAAATGCACTACGCTCGCCAAGGTATTATCACGCCGGAAATGGAATATATTGCGATTCGTGAGAATATGAAACGTGCTGAGGTGCGTGATGAGATGATTAGCCAGCAACATCAAGGCGAATCATTTGGAGCCAGCATTCCACAGGATATTACACCTGAGTTTGTCCGCGATGAAGTCGCACGTGGTCGAGCGGTGATTCCTTGTAATATCAACCACCCCGAATCGGAACCGATGATTATCGGACGCAACTTCTTGATTAAGGTCAATGCCAATATCGGTAACTCTTCGGTCGGTTCTTCAATTGCCGAAGAAGTAGAAAAGCTGGTTTGGGCGACCAAATGGGGTGCCGATACGGTAATGGACCTGTCCACCGGACGTCACATTCATGAAACTCGTGAATGGATCATGCGCAACTCACCAGTGCCGATTGGCACGGTACCCATCTACCAGGCACTGGAAAAGGTTAACGGAATCGCTGAAGACCTGACTTGGGAAATCTTCCGCGATACGCTGATCGAACAGGCTGAACAAGGTGTCGATTATTTCACTATCCATGCCGGCGTATTGTTGCGTTATGTTCCTATGACGGCCAAACGTGTCACCGGTATTGTTTCGCGTGGTGGCTCGATTATGGCGAAATGGTGTCTGGCACATCATCAAGAAAACTTCCTCTACACTCATTTCGAAGACATCTGCGAGATTATGAAAGCCTATGATGTCAGCTTTTCTCTAGGTGATGGTCTGCGACCTGGTTCAATTGCCGATGCCAATGACGAAGCGCAATTTGCCGAATTGGAAACCCTTGGCGAACTGACTAAAATCGCTTGGAAACATGATGTTCAAGTAATTATCGAAGGCCCGGGACATATTCCTCTGCATATGATTAAGGAAAACGTCGATAAGCAATTAAAAGAGTGTGACGAAGCGCCGTTTTATACCTTAGGACCTTTGACCACGGATATCGCACCGGGTTATGACCATATCACTTCCGGTATCGGTGCCGCCAATATCGGTTGGTACGGCTGTGCCATGCTTTGCTATGTGACGCCGAAAGAGCATCTGGGCTTACCAAATAAGGACGATGTGAAAGAAGGTCTGATGGCATACAAGATTGCCGCCCATGCCGGTGATTTAGCAAAAGGCCATCCTGGTGCGCAGATTCGTGATAATGCCCTATCCAAAGCGCGTTTTGAATTCCGTTGGGTTGATCAGTTTAATCTAGGTTTAGATCCGGAGCGTGCGCGTGAGTATCATGATGACACCATCCCGCAAGAATCCGGTAAGGTCGCACACTTCTGCTCCATGTGCGGACCTAAATTCTGCTCGATGAAAATCTCCCAAGAGGTACGCGACTATGCTGCGGCACAGGAGAACAACGCACAAATCAGCGAAATCACTTTGGATGAAATCAAACAGGGCATGAAAGAGAAGTCCAAAGAGTTCATTCAAGCCGGTAGTGAAATCTACCAGAAAGAGGCTTGAGGAAACCACTATGCGCATAGCGATTTTAGGCGCCGGTTTACTCGGCCGTTTGCTCGCTTTACAACTCAGCCAGGATCATGACATCACCCTGTATGATAAGGATGATGGCACTGCCCAGCAAAGCGCCGCTTATCAAGCGGCGGCAATGTTGGCTCCGATTGCGGAATCCGCCGAAGCTTCAAACGCCATTATGCAAATGGGACAGCGCAGCTTAGAGCTCTGGCCCGATTTGCTTAAACAACTCAATGAACCGATTTTTTTCCAAAAATCGGGTTCATTGGTATTGGCTTTTGCCCAGGATGGGGCTAGTTTTGCAAATTTCCAACAACAGTTAAAAGGCCAAATAAACCAAGATTACAGCCTGATCGATAAAACTCGTTTGAGTGAGTTGGAACCCGAATTGGCCCAACAACCCAGAGCCTTTCAACACATGATGTATCTACCCGATGAAGGCCAGCTGGATAACCGTCAATTATTGCATGCGTTACGAGACACCTTAATCTCAAGAGACATCAAATGGCATACCGATACCCAAGTCAGCCTGCAAAATAACCAGATATGGATTAACGACAAATATTTTGGTTTTGAAAAGATCGGTCTGATGTTCGATAAGATCATCGATTGCCGTGGCTTGGGCGCCAAAACGCAAATAGCACCTTCCAGTCAATTGCGAGGTGTTCGCGGCGAAGTGTTACGCCTGTATGCGCCCCAGGTCAATCTGCAACGGCCAATACGGCTGATGCATCCGCGCTATCCGATTTATATCGCCCCGAAACAGAACCATCATTTTGTTGTCGGCGCGACGCAAATCGAATCGGAAGACAATCGTCAACCCACGGTGCGTTCTGCATTGGAACTGCTCTCGGCATGCTTTAGTGTGCATAGCGGATTTGGCGAAGCGGAAATCGTCGAAATATCCTCAGGTTTACGCCCTGCATTACAGGACAATGAACCGCAAATTTGGATTAACGACCATGTCATCCAGCTCAACGGCTTATTTCGTCACGGTTACCTGCTTTCTCCTGCCATGGTGGAACAGTGCTGCGCTCTGATCAATGACAATATCGACAAGGTGCCCTCTTATCCCGGATTAATAACAAAGTTATGACTATACAAATATTGATTAACGAGCAAGAATTTGAACTTGCCGAACAAAGTTCCTTAGCGGATGCCGCCCAGGCTTTCGGCGCAACCATGCCGTTTGCGCTGCTACTGAATAATAAGTTTATTCCCGCATCTGAACATCAAACCACTGCTATCGACAACCATGATCGCATTGAAATCATTAGCGCGATTCAGGGAGGTTGAGGTGACAGATTGCAAACTCAATATCTACGGGACGGAACTTGATAGCCGTCTGCTTATCGGCAGTGCTTTATATCCATCTCCGCAAATCATGCGCGATTCGATTCAAGCCTCCAACTCGCAAGTGGTGACCTTATCCCTTAGCCGACAGAACCCTCAAGCCAATGGCGGCAGCGATTTCTGGCAGATGATCCAATCTCTCGGCCTTCATTTGCTGCCCAATACCGCCGGTTGTCACTCCTCTCAGGAAGCGATCAATATGGCACAAATGAGTCGAGAACTGTTTCAGACAGACTGGATTAAACTTGAGCTCGTCGGTGATGACTACAACCTGCAACCTGACCCTATCGAGTTGGTCAAAACCACTGAAGCCTTGCTTAAGGATGGCTTTAAGGTATTGCCTTACTGTACCGATGACTTGGTCATTGCACGTCATCTGGTTGAGCTGGGATGTAAAGTGATTATGCCTTGGGGCTCGCCCATCGGCACAGGCAAAGGGTTATTAAACCCTTATGCCTTACAAGCCATTCGCGATCGTTTTCCGGAGGTTACCCTGATTGTTGATTCCGGCATAGGCAAACCTTCCCACGCTCTTCAGGCAATGGAAATGGGTGTGGATGCCATTTTATTAAATACCGCGGTGGCCAAGTCACATAACCCGGTAATGATGGCTCAGGCATTTGCGCAAAGCATTCAAGCCGGACGCCTCGCATATCAAGCAGGGCTGATGACAGAACAACATCAAGCCAATCCCAGTACACCAACACTCGATCAGCCTTTTTGGCATCAAGTGAATTATTAAAAGAATTGCACATTATGAATCCGTTTTCTCCTCGTCCGGTGTTATGGACGATTGCCGGCTCCGACTGTAGTGGTGGCGCAGGTATTCAAGCCGATATCAAAACAGCACATATACTGGGTATGGAGGTTTGCAGCCTGATCACCGCCAATACCGTGCAAAACTCTATGCAGCTATTCAGCATTAACCCTGTAGAGGTCGATACTTTAGAGCAACAGTTCGATGCTTTGCTCAGCGATAAAACACCGGCCGCAATCAAAATCGGAATGCTTGCCGATAACCGACAGTTACGATGGCTGATTGGTCGCCTGCGACAATTTGCTCCATCGAATAAACCGATTATTGTCTTGGACCCGGTTATCAAAGCCTCGGTTGGCGGCGATCTAAGTCAGGAAGCGCTGGATATTTCTTTGCTGCAGCAGCTTATGACGCTGGTTGATTTAATCACCCCTAACTGGTCTGAAGCTCAATATCTCAGCGAAACTCACCAGAAAGACCCAGAGCGCTGCTGGCAATCTTTACAACAGTTTGGTGCTCAAGCCCTAATCATAAGCGGCGGCCATGGTGACGATACAGATGTGGTTATCGACCACTGTTTTTTTGCCGAGCAGCATCTGCAACTGCAATCGACAAAGGCACAAACCGCTTATGGTCATGGTAGCGGTTGCACGTTGTCCACCGCTCTGGCCTGTTTTCTGGCGCAAGGCTATCTGCTAAGGGATGCCTTTATTCACGCACAAGCATTTATCAACAAAGCGTTTAGTTTGTGTCCAGACAATAGCGACTATTATGGTTCGCTGATCCAACCGAGTTGGCCGGTGGAAAAAACCTTTTATCCCAGGGTAATAAACCCCAAAGCCGAGAACCTGCCCGCATTTGCCAGATTAGAGCATCAATATCTTGGGCTTTATCCGGTTGTCGATTCAGTTGCATGGTTGGAAAAACTCATGCCTTTGGGTATTAAAATCATTCAATTGAGGCTGAAAAATAAAACTACCGCTGAACTGAAACAGGCTATAAAACAAGCGGTGCAACTATCCAAGGCATACCCGCAATGTCAGTTGTTTATTAATGATTATTGGCAGTTGGCCATTGAATATGGCGCTTTTGGAGTGCATTTAGGCCAAGAAGACCTGCAAGCATTGAGTAGAGATGAATTGCATAAAATACAACAATCGATTCGTTTGGGTATCAGTACTCATGGAGCCTATGAGTTTATTTTAGCGCAGCAGATCCAACCGAGTTATCTTGCCATAGGTGCGATTTTTCCGACCCAAACCAAAGATATGACTGGACAGATTCAAGGCATAGAGAATTTGCGCCATTTAATGACTTTAAGGGATCAAAAGCGAGATCAACAGCAATTGCCGGTGGTCGCCATTGGTGGTATCTCATTGCAAAGAGCGGCAAGTGTAAAGCAAACCGGCGTGGACAGTATTGCGGTGGTTACCGCGATTACCAAAGCGGATGACTTTAAAAAAGCCGTTACAGACTTTCAGCAGTTATTAACTGTTAAATAAAAAACCTTTGAGGCCGGTGCAAAGGTTTAAGCCGTTTCATTGGCTTTTTTCAACTTTTTCAGCTTCTCCGCTTGCACTGCGTTTTTCGCCGCTCTTGGTTTTAACACCAACTCGCTTAGGAGCAATAAACCGGCGCCAATACTGATGGCAATATCGGCAACATTGAAGGTCGCATAATGCCAAGAACCGATATAGAAATCGACAAAATCGGTCACTCGCCCGGCTAATACACGATCGATTACATTTCCGATCGCTCCACCCAATACCAAGTTCACTCCCCATACTTCTGTGGTGAATTTATTGGGCAGACGATATAACCAGAACACGAGAATCACACTGACCACAGCGGCAAGCCCGGTAAAGAACCAACGCTGCCATCCTCCCATATCCGCCAAAAAGCTGAAGGCCGCACCGTAGTTATAGGCCAACATCCAATTAAGGTTTGGCATTACCGCTACCGGCTCGGCAAACACCAAATAGCTTTCCGCCAGATATTTGGTGTATTGATCGAAAACAATCACCAAGATTGCCAGCCAGAGGGTTTTTAAAGCCGTGGAATTTGTTGAATTCATAGATAGGTTTCTTTTAGGTTTAAATTAACTCTTAAAGAATTCGAGTATGAGAGTTTAAAAAGCAAAATTAAATTTCGATTTAAAACCGTCGAGGATATTCTTTTGTATTCGCTATTTAGATGGGTTGCTAAACGCCGCCAATTCAAGGAGGGAAATGTGAGCTTACAAATTGTAAGTGACCATTTCCCAACACAGAAGTGGTGATGTTTAGTGCCGAGCTAAATCTGCGAATTATGCAAAGTGACGGGTTTCGCCCGAGCCTGAAACGTTATCTACACAACGCTGACAAAGCTCTGGGTGTTCTTCAATCTGCCCGACTTCTTCACGATGATGCCAACAACGAGCACATTTAGGTTTTTCTGTCGCACCGGCATCAATCCATAGGCCATCAAATTCACTGGCAACCGCGCTGTCCGATTTCTCGGCCATTGGCTTGACAACCGCTTCAGAAGTAATCAATACAAAACGCAATTCATCGCCCAGCTTGTTTAGCTCTGCATATAGACTATCATCGCAGTACAGGGTGATTTCAGCGGTTAGCGATCCTTTAATGACCTTATCATTACGCAATTGCTCAAGTTGTTTGGAAACGGCGGAACGGATTTCCAGCATCTGATTCCAGTAGGCCGAGTTCATTTCCGTGCTTTCATCCAGCTCGGTCAGACCTTCATACCAAGTCGCGACAAATACCGTTTTTTCACGCTCACCCGGTAAGGTCTGCCAGATTTCTTCTGCGGTGAAACTCAGAATCGGAGCCATCCAGCGAGTGAGTGCTTCAACAATATGATACAGCGCTGTCTGGGCAGAACGACGAGCCAAACCATCTGTTTTACAAGTATATTGGCGGTCTTTGATCACATCCAAATAGAACGCACCCAACTCGATTGAGCAGAAATGAGTCATTGCCTGATAGATGCTATGGAAATTATAGCTATCGTAAGCTTCGATAATTTCTTTTTGCACCTTGGCGGCATGGCCGATTGCCCACTTATCTAACGGTAACAAGTCATCATAAGCAACCATATCGGTTGCCGGATTAAAGCCGTTGATATTGGCCAATAAGAAACGGGCGGTATTACGAATACGGCGATATGCATCGGCGGTACGGCTGATGATTTCATCGGAAACGGTCATTTCATAACGGTAGTCAGCGGCCGAAATCCATAGACGCAGGATATCCGCTCCCAGTTTATTGGCGATCTGCTGCGGCGCAACCACATTACCTTTTGACTTAGACATTTTCTTACCGTCTTTATCAACGGTAAAGCCATGGGTTAACACCTGCTTGTATGGCGCTTTGCCTTCGGTCGCCAAGGCAGTCAATAGCGAAGATTGGAACCAACCACGGTGCTGATCGGAACCTTCCAGATATAGATCCGCAGGCGCTTGTAGCTCATCACGCTGATTCAAAACCGTATAGTGAGAGATACCTGAATCGAACCATACATCAAGAATGTCGGTTACCTGCTCATAGTCTTCCGCTTCGGCACCCAAGAAGGCGTTAACGTCTAGTTCATACCATGCATCAATGGATTTTTCTTCAACCATCAACGCGACCTTTTCCATGAGTTCGGTGGTCTGCGGGTGCATTTCACCTGTCACCTTATGT
This sequence comes from Thiomicrorhabdus sediminis, assembly GCF_005885815.1. Taxonomy (NCBI): domain Bacteria; kingdom Pseudomonadati; phylum Pseudomonadota; class Gammaproteobacteria; order Thiotrichales; family Piscirickettsiaceae; genus Thiomicrorhabdus; species Thiomicrorhabdus sediminis. The sequence goes on from NZ_CP040602.1 coordinate 1,987,005, forward strand.
ACAAAAATGGTAATCGGCACACCCCAATGGCGCTGACGCGAAATACACCAGTCCGGACGACCTTCGATCATCCCTTCAATACGGTTTTGACCCCATTCAGGAATCCACTGAACCTGCTTGATCTCAGTCATAGCGGCATCACGCAGTCCAGCCTGCTCCATGGATATGAACCATTGCGGCGTGGCGCGGAAAATCAATGGGGTTTTGGTGCGCCAGCAATGCGGATAGCTGTGTTCAATGATTTCGATATGCACCAGCGCTTTATGCTCTTTTAGCACCTCGATAACATGATCATCGACCTTAAGGACGTTCTCGCCTTCAAACAGCTCGGTACCGGCTACATAGTTACCGTTACCGTCAACTGGGCAATCCACTTCCAGATCGTATTTCAGACCTACCTGGAAATCTTCCATACCGTGTGCAGGCGCCGTATGTACACAACCTGTACCGGCATCGGTAGTAACGTGGTCACCTAGGATAATCGGTACGATACGATTATAGAAAGGGTGTTGCAGACGAATCAGGTCAAACTGCTCGCCACGACCATAGGCGATAACCTGGTATTTATCGAAGCCCCAACGATCCATGGCATCCTTGATCATCGCTTCGGCAATGAACAGACGCTCTGGACCGTGTTCACCTTCCACCTGAACGACGGCATATTCCAGTTCAGGATTGATTGAAACCGCTTGGTTAGCCGGTAAGGTCCAAGGCGTAGTTGTCCAGATGACCACTGACAAAGGTCCTTCTCCGGTGTGCTCTTCAACATGGTGGCAACGCTTGAAAAAGGCCTCTTCATCAACCACTTTGAAACGTACATCAATTGACTTGGAACGCTTCATTTCGTATTCCACTTCGGCTTCGGCCAAGGCAGAGCGACCGCCTACCGACCAATAAACCGGCTTGGTACCTTTCATTAGATGACCGTTTTCAATGATACGCGCCAAAGCACGGATTTCATCGGCTTCAAATTTAAAGTCTTTGGTCAGATAAGGTTTATCCCAGTCAGCCATAACCCCCAAACGCTGGAAGTCTGCCATCTGCCCTTCAACCTGTTTCTGCGCGTAATCACGACAAGCTTGACGGAAATCTGTCGCATTGATCTTGGCGCCAACCTTACCTTTTTTCTTTTCCACATTCAGCTCAATCGGTAAACCGTGGCAGTCCCAACCCGGAACAAAAGGCGCATCAAAGCCGCTTAAGCCTTTTGACTTAACGATCATGTCTTTAAGCACCTTGTTCACAGCGTGACCGATATGGATATCACCATTCGCATATGGAGGACCATCATGCAAAATAAACTTAGGACGACCAGCCATGTGCTCACGCACGGTATTGTAAAGTCCCTCATCTAACCATTTCTCTACCTGTTGAGGTTCACGGTTAGGCAAATTTCCACGCATTGGGAAATCCGTTTCAGGAAGGTTCAAGGTCGGTTTATAGTCTGTCATATCACACTTCGCTATGGTTACACTGGCTAAGCCAGAGGTTGCAATTCAAAATTTTCTTTTTTTGTTTGATAACGCCACTGGCATTACCTGAATATTCTTGTTCTTTAGGATGATTCCAAAGTCATCAGTCGCCGGCATTTTGCAGCAATTGGCGAGCGGCTTGGGCATCGATCTGAATCTGTTTTTGCAATTCATCCAAACCGTTAAACTTCATCTCAGGACGGATAAATTGCTGCAAAACCACCTCAATATGGCGGCCGTAAACATCTTCTTGCCAATCAAACAGATGCACTTCTATCGAAGGCCTTAAGCCCTCAATGGTTGGACGGATACCGATATTCGCCACGCCCGGCCAAGGCTTATCACTCAGACCGTTTACGCGAACGGCAAACACGCCCATTACCGGCATCTGCTTGCGCTTTGGGTTGATGTTCAGGGTTGGGAAACCTATGGTTCTCCCCAACTTCTGGCCATGAATCACACGGCCATTAAAAGTAAATTCACGCCCCAGCAGTTTTTTTACCTGAGCTAAATCCGGCCGCTGTTCATCATTGTCGATTAATGCCTGACGGATACGTGTACTACTGACACGTTCACCTTCGATATCGAAGGTCGGCATATCGACCACCTCAAAACCATTCGTCTGACCGCAAGACTGCAATAGCGCAAAATCGCCTTGGCGGCTTTTGCCGAAACGGAAGTCATCACCCACCACCAAATGGCGGACGCGACATTGTTTGACCAGCACCTGATCGATAAACTGTGCCGCACTCAATTCAGCAAAAAGCTGGTTAAAGTGTACGCAGATAACATAATCGATGCCCGTATCCGTCAAGGCTTTCAGTTTTTCGCGCAGGTTCATTAAACGAACCGGCGCTTTTTGCGGGGAAAAAAACTCAATCGGCAAAGGCTCAAAAATCATCACCACACTCGGTATAGCCAATTGCTCGGCTTTTTTGCGCAGTGCTTTCAAGACTTGCAGATGACCACTATGTACGCCATCGAAATTGCCGATGGTCATGGCGCAGCCGTTTTCTAACGCGGCGGAAAATCTTGGCAAATTGTGAAGTCCGCGTATCAACTGCATGGGCTTTTTCACCGTAAAAAATCTAACCGCAAATTATAGCTTATTAATCGTCATTTCTTGACGTAAATCGTTTAAAAATGATGATTTTTTTAAGTTTAAACGGATACAAATTAGTGAAATTTCACTTAATGATCCCGTAACAACCTAATTAACCGACATTTCATAACCGTCAATGTCACTTAAGCCTTACTCAACAGACGTTTTGGATTCAATCCGGTTGCCATCAAGGTAGCCGCATAAAGCGCCATGGCTCCCCCCACCAAAACCGACAACCACCACAAACGCTGCCAGACATCAAAGTCATGCCACTGTTGCGTTTCCGGCACCAACCACAATAAGAACAGCACCAGAACGATATTAGCCAACAACGCCTGTAACCACCATTTAGGCCAACCGGCCAACGGCTGATAAACCTGCTGTTTACGCAAATAAAAATACAATAAACCGGCATTGATAAACGCCGAAATAGTGGTGGCGGCGGCCAGCCCGACATGAGCGAATGGACCGATTAACAACAGGTTCAAAACGATATTGCTCAATAACGCCACCACCGCGACCTTAACAGGCGTTTTCATATCCTTACGCGCATAAAATGCCGGCGCCAGAATCTTCACCAGAATAAAGCCCAGTAAGCCAAATGAATAGGCCATCAGACTCATACTCGACATATGCACATCATGCGCGGTAAAAGCGCCATAAAAAAACAAGGTTGCGATTAATGGCTCGGCCAAAATCAGCAACCCCAAGGTCGCCGGAATACCGATTACCACGACTAAACGCAACGCGCTATCAATATCCTGCTGAAAGCCCTGCCAGTTTTCATTGGCGGCTTTCTTCGACAAGCCCGGCAACACCACTGTTGCCAAAGCGACACCGAATACCCCTAATGGGAATTCCATTAAGCGGTCTGAATAATACAACCATGACACCGAGCCTGTGACCAGAAATGAAGCCAGAATCGTATCCACCAGCAAGTTAATCTGCGCCACCGAAACCCCAAACAGTGCAGGCAACATCAAACGCTTGATTTCCGAGACACCCGGATCGGATTTTCGCGACGGGTGCGGCAATAAATCGAGTCGATATAAAAACGGCAGATGGAACATCAACTGGACAAAACCGGCAACCAGCACCGCCCAAGCCAGCGCCATAACAGGGACATCCAATAAAGGCGCCAGCCAAATCGCAAAACTGATAATCACCAGATTCAATAATACCGGTGTGAATGCCGGTACCGCAAACTGGTTATAGGTGTTCATAATCGCCGATGAAAACGCCACCAACGAAATCAATAACAGGTAAGGAAAGGTAATCGCCAGCATATCCGAGGCGAGGGCGAACTTTTCAGGCTGGTCCAAAAATCCCGGGGCAAACACCATCATCCACAAAGACGAACCAAATACCCCGAAGGCGGTGAGCAACAATAAAATACCGCCAAGACGGAAACTGACCGCATTGACTAGGTGTTTAACCGCTTCATGACCGCGTTTTTCCTTGGCCTCGGCCAGTACCGGAACAAATGCTTGCGAAAATGCGCCTTCGGCAAACAGACGACGAAAGAAGTTAGGTATCTTAAAGGCGACAAAAAACGCATCAGCGCCCATTGAAGCCCCGAAATAGCGCGCGATAACAACATCGCGAACAAATCCCAGCACCCGGGAAATCATGGTCATGCCGCCAACCGTTGCGGTGGCTTTAATAATGCGTTTCAATGCAAAGTCCGTTATTGAATCGACAAGCCGCTAAAACACGTTTTTGAACAGGTTCTGCCGATGAAAAATTAGCTGTTGAATGATTTGGCAAACTCTACGGTTTGACTCAATTAAAGCCGATTGTATCAAAGCCTAGGGCGATGACATAGCAATCTGGCCATCAATATAAACTCTTCCGGAAAAACTTATATATAGTCTCTTTATAGATTAGTAAAAAAGCTTTTGCTTTAGAGTTAATGACAATTATGTAATCATAGAACAGTATGACGTCCAATAGAGCTATGAAAACTTACTAACATTTACTGATATTAAGGTAAAGGAGACAGCCATGAAAGCTGCAGAGTTGTTTGTTAAGTGCTTGGAAAACGAAGATGTGCAATATATCTTTGGTATTCCAGGGGAAGAAAACCTTGATCTGATGGACGCCCTGCATGATAGCGATATTGAGTTTATTCTCACCCGTCACGAACAGGGTGCTGCCTTTATGGCCGATGTATACGGCCGCCTGACCGGCCAAGCCGGCGTCTGCTTATCCACCCTAGGCCCCGGAGCCACCAATTTAGTGACCGGTGTGGCCGATGCCAATATGGACCATGCCCCGGTGGTCGCTATTGCCGGACAAGCCAGCACCAACCGACTCCACAAAGAAAGCCATCAGGTTTTGGATCTTGTCAATCTATTTGAACCCATCACGAAGTATAGTACGCAGATACTGACCCCGGATGTCATTCCCGAAGTCGTGCGTAAAGCCTTTAAGGTCGCCGAAGCGGAAAAACCTGGTTGTAGCTTTATCGATTTTCCGGAAAACCTGGCCGAAAAACCGGTAGATAAAACACCATTAAAAAAACAGAGCCCGATGCCACCTATCGCCAACCCTTTTAAAGTGGAACAGGCGGCAGAGATTATTTCCAATGCGCAATTTCCAATTATTCTCGCCGGTAACGGTGCGGTTCGCGCCCATGCCGATGAAGCCCTACAAGAATTTGCCAGCAAATTGAATATCCCTGTAGCCACAACTTTTATGGCCAAAGGGGTTCTGCCTTGCAATAACGAATTGTCGCTGGGAACCATCGGCCTGCAAGCGCATGACTATATCTCCTGCGGAATTGACCGCGCCGATGTGGTGATTTGTGTGGGCTATGACATAGTCGAATACCACCCTCATTTGTGGAACCGTAATCCAGCTACCCAAATTATCCATATTGACACCAAACCGGCGGAAGTCGATGAACACTATATTGTCGCTACCGGTTTAATCGGTGACATAGGCTATGCACTCAACAGCATTGCCGCGATAAGTAAACGCCATACCGGAACACCTTATCAAGGCCTTAAAACCAGAATTCAGGAGACCTTTCATAAACTCGATCAAGATTTAGACTTCCCGGTCAAACCCCAACGTATCCTTAGTGATTTACGTAAGGCCTTAGCTCCTGAAGATATTATTGTCAGTGATGTCGGCGCCCATAAGATGTGGATCGCCAGAATGTATGAGGCACAAGCGCCTAACAGCTGCATTATCTCGAATGGTTTTGCCGCCATGGGTATCGCTCTTCCAGGAGCCATTGCCGCCAAATTGGCCAAACCTGACCAGGTTGCGGTAGCGGTCACCGGTGATGCCGGCTTTCTGATGAATGTACAAGAACTGGAAACCGCCGTGCGCAGAAAAATTCCGGTTATCGTGCTGATTTGGAATGACGAACACTATGGATTGATTAAATGGAAACAGGAAAACCAATTTGGCCGAGAAAGCTATGTCGATTTCACCAACCCGGACTTTCTCAAACTGGCGGAAGCGTTTGGCGCGAAAGGTTACCGCATTGAAAGCACCGACCAGCTGCTACCGACTCTGCAACAAGCCATAGAGGACAACTGCGTGGTATTGATCGATTGTCCGGTGGACTATTCTGAAAACCTAAAATTGACCGAAGAGCTCGGCCATATGATTTGCCCGACTTAATCCGTCAGACTATCTTCTACTTTCAGGTATTTAGCCTTAAACCAAAAAGTACCAAAAGGCACAAAAGAACAGAGCAACCCCAAAAACGCTCTGCTGTCGCTTAAATGGCCACGACTGACATGGTAAAACAGCGCGGCATTAAACAGTAGAAACAAAATACCGTGCGTCTGCCCGACGATCTTAACCGCTTCCGGCATGCCGTAAGAATACTTCAATGGCATGGCGATAAAAAGTAATGCAATTAAGGATAAACCTTCCAATAATGCCAATACACGCAATGCTTGCATGCTTTCTCCTAACAAAAAGACTTTTTTCAGCTATAAAAAAACCGGGCTAGACCCGGTTTTTCCAATCATTCGATTATATCGAAAGATTATGCCATCGCTTTAATACGAGCATTGATACGGCTCTTAGAACGAGCTGCTTTGTTCTTGTTGATAATACCCTTACGAGCCATACCATCAAGTTTTGACTGAGCTACACGGAAAGCCGCGTTTGCAGCTGCCTGATCACCAGCATCGATTGCAGCAAGAACTTTTTTAACTGCTGTACGCATATCAGAGCGTAGAGCTACGTTATGCTGACGACGTGATTCGGCTTGACGAGCGCGCTTAGCTGCCTGTGCTGAGTTTGCCATATTATTTCTCCAGAAATATTTTTACGTGTTAACGATCCGTAGACCTATCATTAACCATTTGATTAACACAACATTGCCCTATGCGTACACAAAACAATGACTACGATGTTTAAGGGAACGAATTATGCCGATTTTTTATTTTCGAGTCAAGTATTTAGTAAACATTTGATTCAAACAGGTACCGTATTAATTGATAGAACCAAGTCCGAAATTGATTTTTAATTGCCATCTTTTGAAAAGAATTCTAAAACGAGCACTTTGCTTAAGATCTAGGCGCGGATTGGCGACGTTTACGACTAGTACACGAGCTAAAGCGCAACGCAGAGATTAAGTAAATAAGCCGTTTTCACTCTCTATGATAGGGATGATTATTTATAACTGACCACGCTCGATAAACCTGTTCGGCCACCAGCACTCTCACCATCGGATGCGGCAAAGTCAGTTTTGACAATCCCCATTTCCACTGCGCCTGTTGGATCAGACTTTGCTCCAACCCATCCGGCCCACCGACGATCAGCGCTATATCCTGGCCACTGGCAAGCCAGGCTTCCATCTTATCGGCCAGCCCTTTGGTGGTGACTTGTTGGCCATGCTCATCCAATACAATGAGCATCGCTCCTTTGGGTATGGCAGCGAGAATGCGCTTGGCTTCTTCGGCTTTATATTTATCCACCGAGCCCGATTTGCCGCGTGTTGCCATCGGCAACTCATGCAGTTTCAGTTCACAGGCTTTAGGCAGACGTTTGGCGTATTCGTTATATCCGTCCTGTACCCACTTGGGCATTTTCTGGCCAACGGTAATAAAGTGGATAATCATAAAAACGTGATGGGTTACTCAGCCGCTTGTTCTGGCTTATTCTTGATATCCCAAAGTTTTTCCAATGCATAATGCGCACGGGCACCTTCGGTCATCACATGGACAATCACATCACCCAAATCGATGAGCACCCAGTCAGGCTGCGGACCTGTCTCGACCCCCATTGGCGGCTCACCGGCATCCTTAAACGCTTGTTCTACAAACGAACCACAAGAACGCACATGGGTGGTCGATGTACCGGTTGCCACAATCATCAAATCGGCAAAACTGCTCACACCAGCAACATCAATTACTTGGATATCACGCGCTTTGGCATCTTCTAGCGTGGTAACCACCAGGTTTTCCACTTCTTTTAAATTCATACTCATCGAGTTCTTTGACCCCTTTGCCTGTTTTGGCGAATCAATCGCATTTGCATAATCTACCGCCCGCTATTGCGCGCGATATAATTTGTTGTTTTCAATATATTGTAAGACCTTAAACGGCAGTAAATATTGCACACTTAAATTCTGGCCTAAATAATCGCGAATTTGGGTGGAGCTAATATCCAACTGTGTCACCGCCAGATCACTAATCTGTCCGTAGGCAGCCGTAAATTCATCGACCTGATGTTGCTGGTAAATTTCACCTACTTTACCTTGTTGCGGTACCGGTTCTCCCGGACGATGCAAGATAACAATATTGGCCAATTCCAAAATGCGCTGCCACTGATACCACCCGTCGAATTTGGCAAACGCATCGGTTCCCATCATTAAAACCAAAGAATCCTCGGCAAACTCTTTTCTAAGAATCTCCAAGGTTTCCACCATATAAGATGGTCCACCTTTGAGCAGTTCGGTTTTATCGAGAACAAAGTTCGGCTGCCCCTGCAGAGCCAACTCAATCATCTCACAACGCTGTTCGGCCGACACTTGTGGCTTACCGCGATGCACCGGTTGAAAACAAGGAATAAAGCGCACCTGGTGTAACCCCAACAGCTGCATTGCTTCCAAAGCCGGACGCAAATGACCGTAATGAATCGGATCAAAGGTACCGCCATTTATTCCGATAAAACGCATCATTTACTGACGGATGGTTCCGTCACCCAAAACGATATACTTCTGTGACGTCAACCCTTCCAGACCGACCGGACCACGCGCATGAAATTTATCGGTACTGATGCCGATTTCCGCACCCAAGCCATATTCAAAGCCATCGGCAAAACGCGTTGATGCATTAACCATTACCGAGCTTGAATCGACTTCAGCCAAGAATCGACGTGCCGTAGTAAAGTTCTCGGTAATAATCGATTCGGTATGCCCTGAGCTAAAGCTGGCGATATGATCCATTGCCGCGTCCACATCGGCGACAACCTTAATCGACAATACCGGCGCCAGATATTCGCTCGCCCAATCCTCTTCGCTCGCCGCTTTGGCATCGATAATCGCACAAGTTTTTTCACAACCGCGCAACTCGACCTGTTTTTCGGCATAAAGCTTGGCCAGCTCAGGTAATACCTTCTCAGCCTGAGATTCGGCCACTAATAAGGTTTCCATCGCATTACAAACGCCATAGCGATGAGTTTTCGCGTTAAGCGCTACCTTCACCGCTTTTTCAAAGTCGGCATCGTCATCGATATAAACGTGACAGATTCCATCCAGATGTTTTATCACCGGAACTCGTGCGCCCTGGCTAATACGCTCGATAAGCCCTTTACCGCCTCGAGGGATAATGACATCAACAAACTCAGGCATGGCAATCAAATGACCAACCACTTCACGATCGGTGGTTTCGATTACCTGCACGGTATCCGCAGCCAAACCGGCATCAGACAAACCTTGCCTAATGCACCCGGCCAAAGCCTGGTTTGAATGCAAGGCTTCGGAGCCGCCGCGTAAAATGGCTGCATTGCCGGATTTCAAACACAACGCCGCGGCATCAATGGTTACATTGGGACGGGATTCATAAATAATACCTACCACCCCTAAAGGTACACGCATCTTGCCAACCTGTATCCCCGACGGCCTAAAACTCATATCGCTGATTTCGCCGACAGGGTCTTGCAAAGCGGCAATTTGACGCAGACCTTCCGCCATAGAGGCAATGGTGACATCGGTAATCGCCAAACGGTCGAGCATCGCTGCATCAAGACCGTTAGCCTCCCCCTTAACCAAATCCTTAGCGTTTTCGGCTTGTAAAGTCGCCTTATTGGCTTCAAGCGCATTGGCCATCGCCAATAAGGCACGGTTTTTCTGCTCGGTTGTGGCACGCAATAAAGCACGCGAAGCTTGTCTTGCTTGAGTGCCGACTTGTGTCATATAGGCTTGAATATCCATAAATACTGTCCAGTTCCCTATTCGGTTTTTTCTTTATATTTGTGTTTAATCAATACGTCACAAAACGCTTTAAGCTATTGGGCGATCTTCGCAATCAACGCCGACATTGCCGACCAAACCTCACGATCATTCAGAATCGGTTGAATGCCCTTAATCATCAGATCGATCTCCAGCGCTTGTTTCAACAACGCCTGCCAACTATGCTGCGACTGTCGTTTTAAAGCCTGGGCATACTCTGTCTGCCGGGATGACCAGATCCTGCATTGCTTAAACGCCTGATTCAAATTGACCTGCTCGGTCAATTTGGCCAGTTCAATTAACTGGCGTAACTCTTTAGCGATCAGCCAGAGAATAACCGGTGCCTCAATACCCTCTTGCTGCAAACGGGTTAACATCTGCAAACTGTGCTGTCGATTACCCATCAGCATCTCGGTCGCTAAGGCAAACAGTTGATAATGCGCTTGATCAACCACATGTTGCTTGACCTGCTCGGCGCTGATCGTCGAACCGGGAGGTAAAATCAATGACAGTTTCACCAGCTCCTGGTCGGCAGCCAATAAGTTGCCTTCAACCCGTTCGGCCAATAGGCTGGCGGCTTCGTTTTCCAAACTTAACCCGTAGACCTGCGCCTGATTCAAACACCACTGTGGTAAGGCATTGCTCGGTACCGGCTTGGCTTGTACCACAAGGCCGGCAGACTCAATCGCCGAAACCCACTTGGCTTTAACCTGGCGACTGTCCAAACGTTCGCATAACACCACCAACACCACCTCTGGCGGCAAGTTGCCATTAGCGTGGTTTAATGCACACCAATCCTGAAAAAATTTAGTGCCGTCTTTACCCGGTGACCCCTTCGGCAAGTTGACTAGAATCATGCGTGTTTCGGCAAATAGCGAGCCTGCTTGGGTGTCCATCTGCAGACTCTGCCAATCGGCATTGGCATCTACATCATAAACATCACCGGCAAGATAACCTTGCTCGGTTAAGCGGTTACGCAAGCCATCCAGACAGTCGCGTAAAAACAGTGGTTCTTCGCCATAAAGCAGATAGATGGGTTTGATATCCAACTGCGATGTTTGTAACTGTTTTAAAAACGCACTGGCTAAAATCACATAGATTCCGTTCTAGTTATCCTAAATAATCAACTCTAGCGTAAACCGCTGTTATTCCGGCTCGGCAAAACTTCGGCTCAAGCGATAAACCAGCTTTTGCGCCAGTTCATCTGCCATATCGAGTTTGATTTGCTGTAATTCGGCATCACCGGCCAACATGGCATTCTGATCAATTCGGCGGTCGCGTGAAGCGCTCACCGCTGCTTGCTTAATGGCTGGCGGCTGATCGGTACTGCCCGTTTTTTGAGTGACTCGGTAACCCTGTGTCATTTTAATCAGCTCGGAAGCGGCATCACCCAAACCATTGGTCGAGGTTTGCGATACCTGTACTTGGGTGGCCGTTAAGGTAATCACCCATGCAGATTCCTGCACCAATTCAACACCTGCCTGCTCCAGTTGAGAAGCGGTTGCATCGGCAATCAAGGCATTCACCCCCGGAGCCAATTCAAGCTGTGCTTGGGCAAAAGGCATGGCACCAATCGCCTGGGAACCTCTTAACTGGAAACCGCAAGCGCTGATTTGAGTCAACAATAATGCAGCCAATGCCGCTGACAACCAACGATTGCTGAACCCATATTTGATTGTCTTTAAGCCTGAAATGATCACGATTAACCTTTTACTACCAAGTTGACCAAACGTCCCGGCACGACAATCTCTTTAACGATCTCTTTGCCATCAATAAACTTCTGTACCGCTTCATCAGCTTTCGCTGCGGCCAAAATAGAGTCCTTGTCGGCATTGGCAGCCACTTCAATCTTACCGCGCAATTTACCGTTTACCTGAACCATCAGCTCGATCTCCGATTTAACCAAGGCCGACTCATCGACTTCTGGCCAATTGACATCGACCACCAAACCTTGATGACCTAAGGCTTCCCATAAACGTTGAGCAATATGCGGAGTCATCGGTGACAGCATCAATACCAAGACTTGCAAAGCTTCTTGCATGACCGCTTTGTCGGCATCGCTATTGACTTCAAACTTAGAAATCTCATTCATCAATTCCATACAAGCGGCAATTGCGGTATTGAATGTTTGACGGCGCCCCATGTCGTCACCGACCTTCTGCAAGGTTTCATGCAGTTTCAGACGCATCGCTTTAGCGGCCTTGTCCAAACCTTCCGAAGAGGTTGCCATCGCGACTGTGCCGTTTTCAATATGCGCATACACTTGGCGCCAAACGCGGTTCAGGAAGCGGAACGCCCCTTCAACACCTTTATCCGACCATTCCAAACTCTGCTCTGGAGGCGCCGCAAACATAATGAATAGACGTACCGTATCGGCACCGAACTTTTCAATCAGACCTTGCGGATCGACGGTATTACCTTTGGACTTCGACATTTTCGAACCATCCAGCAATACCATACCTTGCGTCAGCAGATTCTTGAAGGGTTCATCGGATTTCACCAATCCTTGATCGCGCATCAACTTATGGAAGAAACGCGCATACAGCAAGTGAAGAATGGCATGTTCGATACCACCGATATACTGATCGACCGGAGCCCAATAATCGGCACGTTCATCCAGCATCGCCTCAGAATTATCCTTAGAGGTATAGCGAGCGTGATACCAAGACGATTCGAAGAAAGTATCGAAAGTGTCTGTTTCACGCGTTGCGCGACCGCCACACTGCGGGCAGTCACAATTTTTGAAACTGTCCATTTTTGCCAACGGCGAACCGGAACCATCCGGTACCACATCCTCCGGTAATTTAACCGGTAGCTGCTCTTCAGGCACAGGTAAAGCTCCACACGCCGGGCAATAGATGACCGGGATCGGGCAACCCCAATAACGCTGACGAGAAATACCCCAGTCACGCAGACGATAGTTGGTCTGCTTTTCACCCAGGTTTTTCTCACCCAACACCTTAGCCATTTCATGTAAAGCTTGCTTTGATTTCAAGCCGTCAAATTGTGCGGAATTTACCAGAATACCTTTTTCGGTAAAGGCTTGTTCCGAAACATCAGCGGGCACACCAGCTTCGGTACCGATGACCACCTTAATAGGCAAGTCATAAGCCTTGGCAAATTCATAGTCGCGTTGATCATGTGCCGGAACCGACATCACCGCACCGGTACCATAGCCCATCAAGACAAAGTTGGCGGCCCAGACCGGAACGGTTTCACCGGTAATCGGGTGCTCGACACGAATACCGGTATCGACACCTTTTTTGTCCATGGTTTCCATATCGGCTTCAGCTGTGGAGATGTGTGAACACTCTTCGATAAACGCCGCTAGCGGCTCATTATTGACCGCGGCTTTTTTCGCCAATGGATGATCCGCAGCAATCGCTACATAGGTCACACCCATTAAAGTATCGGGGCGCGTGGTATACACATCCAAAGTGGTGTCTTGGTCTTTGATTGGAAAAGAAATCTGTAAACCGGTAGATTTACCGATCCAGTTTTTCTGCATGGTCTTAACCTGTTCTGGCCAACCATCCAGCTTATCCAAATCTTGTAGAAGTTCTTCGGCATAGTCGGTGATACGCAGGAACCACTGAGCGATTTCCTTACGCTCAACTGGTGCACCAGAACGCCAGCCCTTACCATCGATAACCTGCTCATTCGCCAGAACCGTCATATCCACCGGATCCCAGTTAACCACTGAAAGCTTGCGATAAACCAAACCTTTTTCCATTAGTTTGGTAAATAACCACTGTTCCCAACGGTAGTATTCCGGATGACAGGTAGCGACTTCACGAGTCCAGTCATAAGCCAAGCCCATCGACTTCAGCTGGTTACGCATATAGTCGATGTTTTCATAAGTCCATTTAGCCGGAGCCACCTGATTGGCCATCGCCGCATTTTCCGCCGGCAGACCGAAGGCATCCCATCCCATAGGCTGCAATACATTTTTCCCCTGCATACGCTGAAAACGAGAGATTACATCACCGATGGTGTAGTTACGAACGTGCCCCATATGGAGCTTACCGCTTGGGTAAGGGAACATCGACAAACAGTAGTATTTCTCTTTATCGCTGTCTTCGTTGACAACAAAGGTCTGGTTTTCATCCCAGGTTTTCTGGATTTCAGTTTCAAGTTGCTGTGGATTGTATTGAACTTCTGCCATGGTCTATTTTTCTACTTTAAACTCGTTACCAGCAAGTTTTACCGGTATTAACGCTCTCTCAAATCAGGTGATTTTTTCAGTCTCTGAACGATAAAACCAATAGCTCAAATTGATTGTAAATTTTGAACTTGCTTATTAAATTAAATAAGTTCAATATTATAGTAGAAACTCAGTGCTAACAGGAGAAAATAATGAGTCAAAATAAAATGCTCCATGCATATCGAACTCTGCTTAATCACGCTAAAGACTGGGCGTTTAAAACGGAAAACGCGACATGGGATACCTTAGGTCATGCGATTGAAAAAGCAGAACAGGCTGATCACGCACTGGCCGAGTTGAGCGCAAAGGAATTCGCACAAGTTCAACAGGATTTACAGGCCGATATTGAAAAAACGGCCGAGTATTTGTCCGAAGTCGAACAAGGCATTGATGAGTTTTTAGAAATGGATTTGCCTTTATTGGAAAAAATTCTTACCGACAAGGCATTGAGTCTGGCCGACCCAACCGAAATTACCGTATTGCGCTTTAGACTTGCCGCAGCCATGGATGAAAACCACCCGGTGTTCAGCAAACAATAAATCCTATCCCAAGCAGCTAGATGGCGCTTATCGACTAGCGGCTGATTCGGCCGCGCAAAAAGTAGCGTTTTGCCGTCAAAAAACCAAAGATTACGAACAATAAGAACAGTACCGGCAAGAACTTCCATTGCGCATAGAAAGTCATGCCTTGATAGGGCTGCACCTGACCTCTCAAGACACCGGTCTCATAAGCCGGAATTTGCGCTTTAATCAAACCTTTAACATCTACGATAGCGGTATGCCCCGTATTGGTTGCGCGCGCAATTTCACGCCCCAACTCCAAGGCACGCATCTGCACTTCTTGCAACTGCTGCGCCGGTTCAAAAGTATTGGCAAACCAGGCATCGTTACTCACGGTAATAAAATACTTGGCGCGCGGTAAATCTTGCGCCAACTCTTCACCAAACGCCATTTCATAACAGATTGATAAACCGACTTCCTGACCACCGAGTTTGATTGGCTTTTGCTCTTGCGGCCCCTTGCTAAAGGTCGCGAAAGGAATATCGAATAGCTTGCTCAAAAATTTGAACACATCATGAAACGGGAAGTATTCACTGAAAGGCACCAAATGCTTTTTATAATAGCGGTCTTGCGGATTATGAATATTCACCAAAGCGTTGTAGTAATCCTCGGAACCCTTATCACCCGCAATCACCCCCACCAGAATATCGGTATTAAGCAACTTGGCATCTTGGATAAAACTTTTCAAGGCGCCTCGTTCAATCACATCGTAATAGGCAGGAATCGCAGTTTCCGGCCAGACAATCACATCACTATCCATATTCTGCTTGGTCAAGCTGGTATAGGTTTTCAAGGTTGGATAAAACTGATCGGTACGCCACTTTTGATCTTGCGCGACATTACCTTGAATCAGACTGACCGTCAGCGGCTTATCAATCGGCTCGACCCACTCAACTTCTTTTAAAAGTCCACCCGTCGTCCACAGCAGACTTAATACAACGCTGGGGAAAACCCAACTTTTATACTGCCAAAACCAAACAATCAAACCGGCACTGATCGCCAACACCCAACTGACACCCCATACCCCAAACACCGGAGCATAGCCATCAATCCAGGTATCAATATGACTGGTACCACTCAGCAAAAACGGATAGCCGCCAAAAATGGTGGCACGAAACAGCTCTGCAACAACCCAAACCGCCGGAAACAGCACAATCAAATTGGCCGCTGGACGTTGAGGATTTTTGAAATAGCCTGCCAGCCAACCGGCCAAAGCCAAAGATAGAGATAAAAACAGGACAAAACCGAAGGTCAACAATGCCGCCAAAGGCATAATGACACCGGAATAGAAATACATACTGGAAAACAGCCAGCTGACGCCAAAACCGAACATTCCCAAACCGAACCAGAGACCGGTTTTGGCAAGCTGAGCAGGCTGTTCGGCTTTCAGCCAAAGAATAAACAAACCGGCAATAGAAACGAGAATAACCGGGGCAAAAGCAAACGGGGCAAACGCAAATACCGCGAGAACACCCAATGACAACGCCAACAACTCATTTTTACCTGGGTGAAAACTGAATTTAATCAGACGCCATATTGATTTGAATACTTTTGTCAAAACCCTTAATCCTTACAAAAACTCAAATCAACGTAAAAAGATAACATAAAGCAACACAAGACTAGGCAATCCAGACATTATTGGGCATTACTGTGAGTTGGCCGGCTGACCGGTTAAATCGGCAACCATCGGCTCTCCGGCTTCAGAACCATCGGCCTCTTCATCTACGACCGGCTTGACCTCGAACAACTCCGCACGACGGTCGGTCGCCCTTAACACCGAGAACAGCAAACCGTAGGCTTCGATTTGCTCACCGATAACAGGCACATGACCGAGCTGCTCACCGACATAACCACCCAGCGTTTCTGCATTCGGGCTTTCGATTTCAACATTGAAAAAGGAATTAAATTCTTCAATTGGCGTCAGCGCCTGAACAGAATAGGCGCTACCGGCGCGTTTATTGATATTCTCGCCTTCTTCAACATCATGTTCGTCTTCGATATCACCGACAATCTGCTCAAGAACGTCCTCGATCGTTACCAGACCAGCCAGTTCCGCATACTCATCCACCACTAAAGCCAAATGGTTACGGCTTGATTTAAACTCTCGTAACAACACATTGAGACGCTTACTTTCCGGGACAAAGTTTGGCTCACGGTAAATCTTTTGCAAATCGTCTTTGCTATTCAATTCGCCTTTGACCACCGCTCTTAAAACATCTTTTGCCAGCAGAACGCCGACAATCTGATTGTCTTGCATGACAGGATATCTTGAATGGGAGCTTTCCAGCATCCCTTCTAAAATCGCTTCTAAAGGTTCATCCGCATCAATCACTTCAATCTGTGGACGAGGAATCATAATATCACGCACACGCGCTTCCGAAACCTCCAGCACACCATCAATCATCAACATGGCATCCGCATCGATAATGCCTTGTGATTGCGCTTCCTTCAACACATTTAATAGTTCTTCCCGACTCTCCGGTTCGTCAGAAAACATCTTTGTCAGACGCTCTAACCACGAAGAGCCGCTACTACTGTCACTCATACTGGGTGTTTTTCCTTTAGATTAACTAGAATAGTTTTTAATTTTATTGAATTCGTTTCGCGTAGAGTAAAACAAATCATGGCAAATGCCAATGCAACAAGTGTTACTCTTCATCCGCTTCCAAATAAGGATTGTCAAAACCGAGATTTTCCATAATCGCGATCTCCAATGCCTCCATCTCTTCGGCTTCGTCATCATCTATATGGTCATAGCCCTGTAAATGCAAGGTGCCGTGAACAATCATATGCGCCCAATGCGCCTCCAGGGTTTTATGCTGTTCGGCCGCTTCTTTTTCGACCACATCGGCACAAATCACCAAATCGCCCAGATAAGGCAACTCTTCACCCAGTTCAACCAAACCAGGGGGTTGCTCAAATTCAAACGAAAGCACATTGGTCGGCTTGTCGATATTACGGTATTCGTAATTCAGCTCTTGACTCTCTTCAGCATCGACAATTCGCACCAGCACTTCTACCGGCTCAAAACTGCGAGGCTCCATTATGCTGGCATGAATCCACTTTTGACACTGTTCTAGAGTTGGTATCGGACGCTCATCAATCGCCCACTGAAGCTCAACATCCAACATAACGCCCCCTATTCTGACCGTATTAAAACCTGATCATTGCTTTATGAATCTTGTTTGCCATCTTGCTTGGACGCTTGCTTGCGATCAAAGCGATCATAGGCATGGACGATTTTCTGCACCAGCGCATGACGCACAACGTCTTTGGCTTGATAAAACGAAAAGCCGATGCCTTCAACACCATCCAACACTTCAATCACATGGCGCAAACCGGATTTCTGGTGTCTTGGCAAATCACACTGAGTAATGTCACCGGTAATGACCGCCGTCGATCCGAAACCAATACGAGTAAGGAACATTTTCATCTGCTCCGTCGTCGTGTTTTGCGCTTCATCAAGAATGATAAAAGATTCATTCAGGGTGCGCCCACGCATAAACGCTAGAGGCGCCACCTCAATCACATTTTTTTCAATCAGTCGTTCAACCGTTTCAAAGCCCATCATTTCGAATAAGGCATCAAATAACGGTCGTAAATAAGGGTCTACTTTCTGATTTAGATCACCCGGCAAAAAACCCAATTTTTCACCAGCTTCGACCGCTGGACGGGTCAGCACGATACGTCGCACACGCTCACTTTCCAGCGCTTCAACTGCACAGGCTACCGCCAAATAGGTTTTTCCGGTTCCCGCCGGCCCAATACCGAAATTAATATCGTTCTGCTGAATCGCTTCAATATAGCTGGCTTGATTCGGATTACGCGTTTTAATGGTTTTGCGTCGGGTTTTAATTAAAACCTGCTCATTATCCAGCGCCTTATCCTGATCTAAACCTAATTGATGCAGTTCGAGATGAACCTTTTCAGGCGTTAGCGTTTCCTTGGCGGTTTCTTCATAGAGATTACGCAATATCTGTTCCGCTTTGACCAAACGCTCAGCTAACCCAGTAACGGAAATATTGAAACCGCGTGAATTAATCTCAACGCCCAAACGGATTTCAATTTGATCAAAGTGCTCATTATGCCAGCCGCACAAATTTTGCAAACGCGTGTTGTCTTCCGGGAATAAAGAAAATTGAATGGTATGTAAAGCTGGCAAATTTCGCCTCGAAATTGAATCACTTAGCTATGCTATAACTTTATCATAATTAAAGTGCCAAGCGATTGATAACTGAATTTAAAAAAGCCGACTATTTTTGCTTCGCTCTATCACTTTAAGGCTTTGCAACCTTTAAGCAATAAAAAACGTTTGCAATATCCAGCCTGATTCAACTTACAGTGAATAATACTGTGATGCCTTGAACTTTTCCGCTTCCGGTGTCGCTACGACCTCACCCTTTAAGGAGTTGGTATAGGCCTCGAGAATTTTCACATCCACAAACTGTCCGATTAAATCCGGCGAACCTTCAAAGTTGACGACACGGTTATTTTCGGTACGCCCAGCGACTTCGTTAAAAGAGTTACGTGACAGACGCTCAACCAGTACACTTTGAATTGTACCAACCATAGACTCACTAATCTCTTGAGTCTGCTTATTTAGCTGCTCTTGCAAGAAATAAAGACGACGTTTTTTCTTCTCCATCGGTTCTTCATCCGGAAAGGCTGCTGCTGGCGTACCTGGGCGAGCGCTATAGATAAAGCTGAACGAGCGGTCATAGTTCAGCTCTTCGACCAAAGCCAATGTCTCTTTGAAATCATCACAGGTTTCACCAGGGAAACCGATAATAAAATCACCGGAAAGACTTAGATTTGGACGTAAAGCGCGAATCTTGCGGATAATGGACTTATACTCAATCACCATATGGTTACGCTTCATCATCGCCAAAACGCGGTCTGAACCGGATTGAATAGGCAGGTGCAAATGCGACACCAACTCAGGAATTTCGCCATAACAGTCGATAATGCTTTGCGTCATTTCATTCGGATGAGAAGTGGTAAAACGAATACGATCAATACCCTCGATTTCACGAATAGCGTGCATCAATACCGCTAAATCGGCAATTTCGCCATCCGCCATTTCACCACGATAGGCATTCACGTTTTGACCTAAAAGGTTAACTTCACGCACGCCCTGTTCAGCTAGGGTTTGAATCTCACGCAGAACGTCTTCAAATGGACGGCTGACCTCTTCACCACGTGTGTAAGGTACTACACAGAAAGTACAGTATTTCGAACAGCCTTCCATAATCGAAACCATGGCTGACACGCCATTCACTTCCGGTTCTGGCAAATTATCAAACTTTTCGATTTCAGGGAAGGTGATATCGATGACCGCTTTTTTCTTTTTAATCGAGTCATCGCCACGCATTCTGAGTGCATCATCAATCATCGCCGGCAGACGATGCAACGTTTGTGGACCGAAAATCACATCGACACTTGGTGCGCGTTGGCGAATCACTTGCCCCTCTTGTGAGGCAACACAACCACCAACACCAATCACACGATTCGGCTTTTGCGCTTTCCATTTCGCCCAACGACCGAGCTCGGAAAACACCTTTTCTTGTGCTTTCTCACGCACAGAACAGGTGTTCATCAACACCACATCAGCCTCTTCTGGAGTCTCCACCAATTTTAAACCATGAGTTTTCTCCAACAGGCTCGCCATCTTATCGGAGTCATATTCATTCATCTGACAACCGTAAGTAATGACATAAAGCCCGCCTTCAAACGGCGAAGTATTTAAAGCAGTGTTTTCCGACATGTTTTCTAACCTGATAAACCCGTACAACAATTATTTAGAGAGCATGACCCCAAAATCACGCTATCTTACTGAATCTATTTATGTTTCTATAGATTTTAAAGGGAGCGTATTCTAACACATCAGAAACAAAAAAATGCAATTTTACAAGCCACTACTTTGCATCATTGGATTGCAGCATAGCTCGAGATTGAGCAGCATAATCATTAAACTTATCAGGCAATTCAGTCTGGTTGTTATACCAAAGCAAATACTGCTTTAAATCATACAAATTATTATCACGCCTGGCATTTAAAAACATATTTTCCATATTTGCTTGTACCAAATCATCATAAAGCCCCCATTTAGAAGCATTATAGAAATAACCAACCTGCTCTTGCTGCGGGTAATCCTTATAAATAAAAATTCGGTTTTTGAAATAATAGGTTTCAAATGCACTCATTAAGCCAATATAAAAACCGTACGCCGCAACAGCAACAAAACTAAGCAAAGCCACTTTAAACGTTAAAGAAGCAGACTCGGATAATGAAATATTAATAGTACGCTGCGATACTATCACACTATAGAACACCACAAGCAAAACCAAAAACCAATGCGTCGCAGACAAAATAAATGGATAAGACACCATCGACTGAATCACTAAAGGCGAAATAATAGCCGAATAACCCCAAAAAGCTTTCTGGCCTTGTTGCCACCAGTTTTTAAGGATTAAAAAAATAACGATCAGTATAGAAAAGCAGCCAGCCAAACCAACTTGAATCAACCAAAACAAAAATTCATTATGAGGATGTGAAAAACTACCGATCTCAAGCCCTGCTATGCGAGCATCACCTGGTAACTGATGAGCGAGTACAAAATCTTGCAGAGAGTGATTATAGTTGCCAATACCAACCCCAAACCATAAGTTTTCTAAAAACAGCTTCCAGCCTGTCTCATATAAAAATAGACGCACATCCAAGCCATAAACAACCCGCTCAAACTTGCTTGCTGCTGAGCCAATATCGACTCCAATAAACTTTACCAGTAATGCTGATGTCACCAGCAAACTAAACCACAATAACAGGTTGCCTAAATGTGACTTTAATTCAAATCTATAAGTCCATAACAATAACAAGATACCTACTGCTAAAGCCAATAAACCGGCTCGAGAACCGGAAGCGAATACTACAAAACCACCTAAAGCAGCCAATAAAAATAGTGGTAATTTTATTTTTATCGGAGATTGCTTAAATTGAGCACTAAACAATAACCACAGCGATAGAACCAAACCAAAAGCAATAAAGCTCGACAACATATTACGCTGTTGTAATGACCCTAAAAAGCCTGAGTGAATTTTAAACGGAAAATATCCCGTCCACCAATAGGCCACTGAGAAAGTGTCAAAATACTGAATCAATGCAATCAAACTTTGTAATAGCGCCAATATTGATAAAGCATAAAACAACCAATGCCAAGCATTTTCGCTCAAACTAACTTGCTCTAAAGCCAAAACAAACAATACGGCAACCACTAAAGCCAAAATTACATAATGTAAGAAATTGAGATGTATTGCCTGCCAATAACCGACAGCAATGAGATTAATGGCTGCAATTAGCGTCCAAAGCAGACGAGATGAAATTTGAAACTGCTGAAATGAAATGACTTGATAAAATGAATAGATAATAAAAACAACTACAGCAAAATAAACCGATAAATTATAAGGTGTAATAATGCCGACTTGACCACCGACATTATCAACACTAATCAAACTAAAATAAAAAACCGCTATTATCAAAAAGACTGAAAGTACGGATTTTGTTTTTATCCATTGCATTTATTTCACCTATAAAAAAGCCCGCAGAAGCGGGCTTAAATTAAATTCATTGACAGAATTAATTAAAGTTCACGACAAAGAGCATATGAAGTACCCTCTGAAGGCTCGCCATTAGTCAAAGTACCCGCTGTAGCAACAGCTGTACTTTCATCGGCCAAGTCTGCAATGATTCTCCATGTCCCCGATGTATGAACACCATCATCGTATTTGGTGTCTAAATTATTGGCAACTTCGCCATCAATATTGTTAGCACAAATATATGTCTTTGCATCCAACGCATTCGCTACAGCTGTAGTCAAGTTTTTCATGATATACTCACCATCATAAGAATGGGTAGGGCCATCAGAATCTGTTGAAGTACCTAAATCACCTGCAATAAAGCCTTCATCCTTTAATTGAAACCAGAAGGCATCATCATCACTTGTATCTGGATACTGTCCCTTACGGTCTTGATATGAATAATAACCGGCAGCCATATTTTCCATATCTTTGGCAATACTTTTAACCTTAGCGTTTTCAATCAATTCTTGACCTTTCAATACACCACCTAGCAATAGACCGATAATAACCAATACGATGGCGATTTCGACCAGAGTAAAACCTTTTTGGTTTTCTAATTTAGTTTGTAATTCTGTAGTTTGCATAGCAACACTCCTCAGTTTTTCAATGAAACACATGTTTGTGTAGGCTCTATATTACAAGTGAAAAGAAATAAAAAAAGAGTAAAAGTTTTTTACTCCGGTTTTTAACTAGGGATCTGACTTGCTAATCGCATGCATCATTTTGACATCTTCACTGCTGGGCAGCTCGACAACAAAACCAAAAGAACCCTGATTTTGAAAAAAACTCACCGAGCCTTCCATTTGCTTTAATAATTCACGCGCTAAGAACAACCCCAATCCCATACCGCTTTCACTGGTCGTCCAAAAGGGTTCAAACATTCTTTCGGCCAAGAATTCATTACCCTGTTCGTTCTTGGCCATTATTATGATACTAATCGTTGCGCCATCGTCGGTTTGGGCAATCGCAATATCTAAAGGCTGTTCAGCATTTTCATGATCTCTAAAATTACCGAGAATATTTTTAAACACTTCGCTCAACAATTGTCTCGGCAAATGACTGGTGGTATCACCACTGACATAAGCATCCAAACCATACATTCGAACCACATCAGATATCAAATCCTGCAAACGTACCATCTGCCCTTCATAAAACTCTGATAACGGCTGTTGCATATGCTCTATGGTTTTGCGTGCCCGCTGAGCCATTGTTGGAATGGTCTTTGCCAGACGATCTACCAACTTAACCTTGGCTTCAGCTGTTTGAATACTATTAACTTGATCCGCAAGCAATTGAATAAATTGAGAAATATTCTTAATTTCGTGCTGCACGAACAATTGATAGCGTTCCAAACGCTTTTGGGAAGTCAGAATTTCTGCCTGCTTGAGAACCAAATCCTGCTCTAAGATATTCAGAAAGGTTTTTAAAACCACCGAAGACACACTTTCTAACTGCCCTGCTTCCCGGTGCATATAAACCATGATTTCAAAACGCATATCATCGCGCTGAATCACATGTGTTTGCTTGATAAGGCGTATTCCTTTAATCGTTCCTTTGATAACAGGAATGCTTTCTCCGAACCAATCAATATTGGCTTGCATTTTGATACATCCACTACGATGCAGTACCGGCCATGCCTGGTTAAAAAAATCCAACGCATCTTGATTGCACGACTGGTTGAGTTCATGCAAACGGCTAATCGCTCGGCTTAATTTTTTTGATTTTCTATGGAAATAATAGGCCGTAAATAGCAAAAATGTACCCATCGCGATTAATGCCAACCAAAGCCAATGGGCAATACCTTGAGGAATCCCTAAAAAAAAGAGATCATTCATAAACAACCTCTAAACAAACTAACAATATCAAGCATCACGCTGCAGGCCGTACTTTTTTATTAGGTAATAGACATTTTCCCGCTTCAGGCCTAAACGACGTGCGGTTTCATGGACATTAAATCCGGTTTCACCCAAAACTTGACGCACCAGCTTTTCTTCTGCCAAATTACGAATTTGCTTTACCCCTTCGCCCAGAGTGGCGTCTATTTGGACTTTCTGTACGCCTTCCTGTTCGCGAAGTTTTTCTTGCTGCTCGTGAAACAGCAGTGCGCGTTTGAGCGCCTGCTGCAACAACTCTGTGGAGATTGGCTTTTGCAGGAAGTCAAAAGCACCATGCTTTAGAGCCAAATAAGATGTGGAATCGGCATTTTGACCGGTTAACACCAGCACCTTAACCTGAGGTTGATTTAGACTCAACCATTCCAAGACGGCAATACCTTCATCCGCACTATGCTCATGCGGAGGCATTCCCATATCCAAGACAACAACTTTAAAGTCCATCTGCTGCAGAGTATCAATAGCAGACAAACGAGATTCCGCTTCAATGGGTTCATAGCCCGCCAACTCGAGTGAAAGCGCAACCATGCCTCTTAAAGCCGGATCATCATCAACTATCAGTACTTTCACTATAAGCGACCAACCAAATTTGGTAACTCGCATACTCCAGACGATACCGATGTATCACTTATTGAATATTCGGTCGTACCAATACACAAATATTCAAAATTGATGAACTTATCACTGATCGCATTCCAGGCCGCAACACTGGATGATGAATCTAGGAATACATAATCATCACCAGAATCTCCGCCATCAACCGACGCCGACGCGCCAAAACTGTAGTTACTACCCCACAAGTAGAAATGGTCTTGTTTTGTTCCCATTTCGATAGTCCCCTCTATATTAACGACAGCTGAAGAGTCCTTGGTATTGGTTGTTTCGGTAATAATATATAAGTGGTCATTATCCGAAGCCGGGTTACCGTTATCCGTCATGTCTATAGTGCCAGTAAGAGAGCCATATACATAAACCTTATCTGTTCCCTTACCCGCATCAAGCGTCCCGGATATATTACCCCACACGACAGCTTGATCATCTTCGTCTCCGAGAAGAACGGTTTGTGCAATATTACCTTCAATCTCAAAAGTATCGTCACCACCGCCTAAATCCACATTGAAACTGGATGGCCCGTCTCCACTTGGATCGGCTTTAATATCACCTTCTACATAAAGCACGTCTTCTCCAAGCCCTAAATTGAAACCAACATAGACATCACCGTCTTCACCACCAGAGTCTTCATTGACCACATTCCCTTGTGCGTCTCGAGTCGCACCGATATACCATTTTTCAACGGAATCTTGTCCTGGAGTAGGTGAATTGACCTGAGTGGTTCCGTCTACGTTTTGCAAATAAATCGTGTCATATCCAGACCAAAAAGGATCGTCTGAATCGGGATATAACGTGAAATCATCCAAGTCGCCTAACGCATATTTTTTGATTTCATAAGCGGAGATCACCGCAATCTGGTCATCAAACGTCGTATCGTCAAAAAAGCCTTTGATAAAAGTAGGATTGGTATCGGTGGACAGGTCACAGTTCTCACTTTCTCGCGCACCACGTGAACCCGTACAGTTATTCAAACCAGTAGTATCTCCATTTTCATTATAGGCAATAATCACCGCCGGAATATAAGCCGTTTCGACATCATCGGTTGGGGCACTGGCACTGTCTGTTCCACCACAGTTATCCGCCGCTTCACGGCTACATATTTGATAGCTGTCTGTCAACGAATCCGCAACCGATACGGTTGGTGGCGTGTCAAAATCAAAGGCCGGCGCGTTGACACTGTAAAAATAGGAGCCTGGATACAGGGTGCTGTCGGTTGCAAAATTTGCTTGGCTCGCAACATTGACTGACTGCTTATGAACGGCATAAGCAAATACGTTATTAAAATCATCGGAAGCGATGCCTTTGGCTAAACCAATTTCATTATAAGGAATTCGACCTGTCGAGCTGTCACACATACCAGCAGTTCTGTCACCCTCCCCATCGCTTCCCGTATCAGGGCAAGGCATATGCTTATTGACACGAACATAATTGAGCAAGGCTTGTTTAGTAACTTGCAAATTACCACTGGTATGAGACTGATGCGCATTATCCAAATACGCACTAACAGAAGTAAAGCCAATGCCGACTAAAGCACCCAAAATAGCCAACACAATGACAATCTCTACTAAGGTAAACCCCAGTTGTTTTCTTTTATAATTTTTCATCTCAGCTTCCTCTGGCTAATTAAAGCCATCTTTGCTTGATTCACCGTAACCCAATCGATGAAATCACGATTCTCACCAGTTTTGGTATAGATAAACTCTCGATCGCCATCACAGTTTTCTTCATTTTCCACTCCTACTGAACAACTACCGTCGTTAACCTCATGGCCGTCCGCTCCCCAAGACAAGACGATGGCAACAACAGTGTCATCCATCAAGATGCCAGCTTCGTCACTCAATTCAATATTGTAATCGCCTTTTGTTTCACCAAACGGAGGCGTCACCAAATGAAAATATGGTGCACCAGACAAATCGGTTTCATTACCATTAACGGTGGAATCCTCAACAGCACCGAATCGTGGGTCAGGAGATGTCACACAAGCACTAGTGCAGCCGTCGCTACATTTATTATTACAATAATATAAATTGGTGTCTGGACACATTTCCAAACTCCCCAGACTTCGAGAACCACTATATCCCAATACGCTAGCCGGCTCACAAATATCATTGATATAAACCGGGTCAAGTGCGCGCTGATGTACCTGATAATAATAAGGGTTATCCCATGCATCGACAGATGTCACCCCCAAGTCTCGATAAGGCAAGCCTCCGCTCTTTTCGTCACACACAGAGCGGTTGGCATCCACCACTCTATTTTCACGCCCATCGTTATCCGTATCAGGACAAGGCAAAAAGCGATTGGCTTTCAAAAAAGTCGTCAGCGAATCATGGATAGTGGCCATGTTTTGGCGTTGCTCCTTAATTTTCATTGTATGGAAGTAACGCTCGAAAACACCTGTCAAACTGGCAATGATAAGCCCCACAATCAAAACCGCAATCGCCGCTTCAAGTAATGAAAACCCCTTTATTGTGGATACGCATCTTCTGGACATTGACTCACCCACCCTCTCCAATCAGCACCGTACCTATCGGTTGCTAAATCATAATCATTAAACCAATGGCCGATGGTTTCATCAATTCCGGTATAGATTTCATCGGCAGCATCAGTATTGCCATCATTGTTTTCATCACCATTACCCCCATCAAAACGCTGATGCTCAGAGCAAACCCGTCGAGCCACCCAATTCAACCATTCATCATAATGAATACCAATAACGACATCTGTATTATCCGCATCATTCATTAGAGAATTAAGTGGATTGTATTGAAAATCACCGTCTCCATCTGCATTTTCACCATTTAATTGACCATCAAGACCCGGATCTATTAGAACCACTACATAGCCGGTTTTACCATTAATACTCAAAACAGGAGAAGAGCCTGCCACATTAAATTCTGAAGGATTCATAGGAATATACTGAATGGCTGCACCGGTTGGCGCTTTGGCGGCATGGTCACCGTTTCTAAACGCAAACCGCTCATCTAAGAAATAGTAATACTTTGCCTGCTCAGCAAAATACAGATGTCTTTCGGAAATACCTCTAGGCAAATACCCCAAACACAAATCCGTACCATTACAGCTGCCAAGCCCTGCGGCAAGATCCGGGTCAGGCACAAAACCATCGCCACCAAAATCCACAGAGTTCTGGCATTGAGTTTCATAGTTTAGGGAGTTGATATCACCGTCACCGTCCAGGTCAGGACACGGGAAATAACCTGGTGCAGGTATCGATTCAGCCGACTGACCTGCGTTACTGCTATCCGTTAAATAGACTTCGGGGTGCAGTACAGCGTATTGCAAAAGACGATCTTTCGCCCAGGTAAGCTCTGTCTCACGTTCTTCAAGCTCGTAAGACTTAAAAAAACTAATAATGTATTCAAACCGCGTAGAAATCCACAAACTGGTTACAATCGCAATCACGACAATAATCAATAGAAAAGCAAACCCTTTCTGTTTTGAGTGTTTATCTTTATGCATCACGCCACCTGATAGGGAAATCTTAAAACGCGCTGAGGGTCTCAACAAAGAGATTCACAACTCTTAAATATCAGAGTTTTATATTATCACTATGACAAGTGCTTAATAACAAAAAATATTCAATATCGCTCCACCATAAAATAATTCAGCACAGATAAAGACCAAATACTTACGTGTAAAATTTCATTACTTAGCGATATTTTTACAAATACAAAGCCCATCATAAAAGAATTACAATTCGCCACACTGTGCACAGTGATAGCTCAATAGAAGCCATCAAATGACCTAAAAAAAAAGTCAATATAGATAAGGGGCTTTGCAAAGAGGCAAGCTAATTACAAAGTTTTCCCGCAGATTTTTAGTTAAGACTTGAAAGCCAAAAAATCTATACCTTAGCAAAAAAAACGGAGGACGTTTTTAATAACAGCTTGGAGAAGAACCATCCAAAAAACAGTAGGCGCGACCGCTACCGCCATCACTACCCGTTTTAAAGATCGCTAATTCAAAGTTTTGTAGATTACTTTGTTCGCTGGCGCTCAAATCCGACCAGCTCGCTTGATTTTCAAACACCACGATATCATAGCCATCACCACCTTGAAGCGTGGTGAAAATCTGACCACTATCAGCATTATCGGATTTCCCCAACCAAAGCACATCATCGTTTTTGCCCAAGTCCAAACTGGAACCCGAAAGAACACTTCCTTGAATCCAAACACGGTCATTACCGGCTTGCGCGCTAAGATTATTAGTTAAATCACCACCGAGCACCATGGTGTCGTCACCTAGACCAAGGTTAACATTCGAATAGGACGAGCCGACGATATAAAGTGAATCATTCCCTTTATTTAGAGCTAAATTAGCATTAGCGTTAAGGTCATTGCCAATCACCATATAATCATCGCCGTTACCAAGTCTTACCGCTTGGTCAACATCATGATTGATCATCACAACATCTGAGTCACTGCTGTATAGAGATGATACGTCATCTCCTGCGGCAATATCGAAAGCCTCATAGGTTGGTGTTAAATCGGCAGCTGAGGATGCCGAATCAAACGCATTCCACGTCATCACCGTGCCCATCGCCAACGCTTTGATTTCATAACCGTTAATCGTCTGTATCTGATCGTCGTCAATCACACCGCCACTGGAATAACTTTGCTTCTGGTAGTAAAGATCGGCATCACAGTTTTCTTGCTGACTGGTCGACAATTCACTGCAATCGTCCCATGCCTGCTGCCCAGTTTGGTTGAATGCCACCAACACAACAGTCGCATCCTGCAGAACATTATTCGAATCCAAAACAAATGTCGCATCACACTGAGCTACACCGAGCTTACAAATATAGTAATTACCATCACCTCGATTTATTGCCAAAGGCGGAGTGTCCGCCAAACTAAACCATAGAACACCTGGCACCAAGTTACAGAACATACTGGCCGCTTCAGTTTTATCGCAAATTTTCTGCGCATCTGTCGTTTGTGTATTTACCGCATAGGCGATAGCATTATTCCACGCATCCACCGCTTGGCTTTCTTTCAGCCCCAAGTCGCGATATGGAACCGTACCATAACTCACAGTACAAGCCTGCACATTACCTAAGGTGCCTATAACCACGGCACTCGGAGTGCGGTTTTCGTAACCATCACCATCACTATCCGGACAAAGCAAATATTTTTCGGCCTGCACAAACTTGAGTAACTGTTGTTTGACCAAGTCCAATTTTTCGTTATTACTTTTACCCAGCTCGGTTTCTTGAAAACTTTTCATTCCCTCGGTAACACCAACAAATAAAATACCGAGAATGGCTAAGACCACCATCATCTCCACCAGAGAAAAACCGCCTTGCTTCGACCTATTAATCATTACTGCAACCCTTGGGTTTGACTAATTCCACTAATCGGGTCTACCGACGGCATAGACGGCAATAATGGAGGTGAGTTATAGAGTTTTAATTCAATATCGGTAAAATCAATGACTTCATAGTTTGCGGTAGTGGCAACAGTGAAATTAATTTCGACTTTACCGTTTTCATCGGCAGTCACAATAAAGTTTTCCGAAGTATTCCAGTAATCGACATAGGTCGTCACCGTATCTCCGCTAGAGACATATTGCCAGGACTCATTACCACTGGCGTCCATCACCGGAACCCACCCCGACTTCGGTGACACATAACTGGTCTGCTCATAGCCTTGTTGAGAATTATCGGTATAGTCATAAGCGTACTGAACCTTTTCTGTACCGTTAATCGCCACAGAAGCCTGATCACTGGTAACTGAATCTCTGGGCGAAGACGGCTGATCCCAAGAACCTTTCGCATGAGTTTTAAACGACACCACAATCTCTTTATTGGCGGCATCGGCACCGAAATCGAACACCTGGCTGATACTGTCGGATTGCGCGGCGTCGGTTCCCACATTGGTCCCGATACCACCAACGGTATTGTCTCCCATATTCTTTAAGTCATTACCGGTCAATACAGTATTACTGTCACCGGTTACTGAGACATAGGTGACCGAGGCTTCAAAGCGCTGCGGCTTCTTCAATTCTTGACCAGAAATCGTTACTACAGAGTCATCAAAAAACGGACTTTTGGAATAGTTTTTTTCTACAAAAACCGCATCATTATCTGCATTCTCCGCCTCATCGGCGATTAAACCTAAATGACTGTTACCATTTTCGTTTTGCGACAACAACACGACAACAAGACCTTCGGCAACAATATCAGCGCAGTCACTAGCTGCGCACAACATTAAATTATTTGCGCCCAACTGCCCTTTGACCGGCAAAGTAGAGTTATCAAATGCCGGTAACGCCTTACCGGGATATACCTTACTCGGAGGAAGGTCAGGAATCGGATC
Organism: Thiomicrorhabdus sediminis; assembly: GCF_005885815.1. NCBI lineage: Bacteria > Pseudomonadati > Pseudomonadota > Gammaproteobacteria > Thiotrichales > Piscirickettsiaceae > Thiomicrorhabdus > Thiomicrorhabdus sediminis. Next base: position 2,018,242 of record NZ_CP040602.1, read on the forward strand.
TCGATTGAAAAAACACGCCGAATCGGTTGGACAATCCAACAAATCATCGGCTTGCGTTGCACCGGCATCGATTGCATAAACAAACGGATTGCCCCAAGCATCTTCAACATCTGCCGCCGACAAACCAAGCATTTCATATGGCACAGTACCCGAAGCCGTGGTACACACGGAAACATCAATATTGGGAATGGCTGGTTGCGCAGGTGTCGCGGGCACTGCCGGAATGGTTGGCGCGGTATCGGTTTTAGGAATCGCAGGTGTCGCTGGAATCGCTGGAATCGCTGGAATCTTACCTTTTTCGGTCTGACGCGATTCATAGCCTAGACCATTCACATCAGGACAAGGTAAAAATTTATTTTCATCTGCAAAATCCAGTAAAGCCGTTTTCACCAAATTGAGCTTGGCTTTACTGCCTAACCACTCGGCATTGACTTTCTGCTCGGAAAAACTCAATAAAGAACCGATGGCAATTAGGCCGACAATGCCCAAAACAATGGTCAGCTCCAGCAATGAAAACCCATACTGCGCCGAGTGATGTGGGGATATTTTGGTCTGTTTCACTCTGCTAATCCATTCTCTGTTTTAAGTAATGCAAATTTAAGCTCATAAGCACCTATCCACGCCAACTGGTCATCGAATTCAGCACCGTAAGCCTGACTGCGGCGCGCTTGCCAAAAAAATTGATCGTCATCTGCATTTTCGACTTCGATACTACTGTTGCTGGCATTCGTCGCCCATGTTTGAGCACCGTTGGCGCCAAAACTCATTATCACCGCGATAGCACTGGAAACAAGATGATTACCTACTGGCGTACTAGCATTACACTCTGTTGCCGCCTCGTCACACACGGTGTAATTGCCAGTACCGGCGTCACTACCGAGCGGAACTGTTTGCAAAGTAAACCGCGGCGCACTGACATCGCTAAAATAACTCGCCGACATTGCTCCGTCGCTGATATTGACAGTTACGGCATCGGCATTTACCGCGTAAAAAATCGAGTTGCCAAACACATCGGTTTCAGGCAACCCAAGCATCAGGAACGGCAAGCGCCCGAACTGTACATCACAAACACCTGAACTGCGGTCTTCCAAACCATTACCATCGCTATCCGGACAAGGCAGATAACCATTCGATTGTGCAAAAACCAATAATGCTTGTTTGGTTTGAGTTATCTGCAAACGGTTATTATTAAAATCCTCATAATCCTGATTAAGCTTTAGTACATTCACCAAACCGAATGACAAAACACTCAATACCACTAAAGCCACGCTGATTTCGAGCAAGCTGAAACCAGCTTGATACACTGCAAGGCCAAATTTATTTTGTGGTACTACGTGGTGTCTGTACCAGTTTCTTATTCGCACAACAAACTTCTCCAGCCCTGACCTGCCAAATTATCAATCGCCACACCATCACAACTATATATTGGACGGCTTGTTGAATTATAACTACAGTCGTTAAACCAATGCTGACCGGCCGCCCCAACAGAAACACACATATCTGGAATTTGGTCAGCCGGTGAGTTATCTCGACTTAATCGCATCAACATCGCTGCCTGCCATTCGCTGCGAGTAATCGCAATCACATAGTCATTAAAATCCTGCATTGCCGTCCCAGTACTATTAAAGCCTATATTCTCACCGACAATTTCTACTGGTTGTTCCAAATAATCGGCAGCATCAACACTTGGACGAGCTTGACTGGCTAGCGTATCACCGGCATAAAACAGCACCATAACAATTTCATCATCCCCATCAAGCAATATAGGAGCGACCTGTTTGTGATGAATATCTGTGACATGGGTATCTAATTGATCATTGAGCGGAGCAAAACGGCTGGATGTGGCAAAAGAATAGAGCGCACTATTTTCGACAAAACGACTATCAACGGCGAACCAGTACAACCGGCTATCAAGTTGCTTGTCTAAAAAATTGAAATTCTGCAAGGTATTTTGATATGGCACATTACCGAAAACATACAGCTGATCGGTTCCAGACTTGATCCCGCAGGGATTATCGGGCAGTCCATCGCCATCCACATCCGGACAAGGAAAATAGCCCACACCCGGCTTCGGAGTCACATTGGCGAAAACTTCAGGGTGCATCACCGCATAAGCCAGCATTTTCTGCTTAATCTGCTCAAGCTGAGTCACTTCTTCATTATTGGATTGCAGCATCATGCGATTGACCATGACATTACCGCTGGCACCAAACCACACCATGGCACCAATCATTAAGACCAGCATCCCCATCAAGACAATATAGCCGGATTGTTTGTGTAAATCGCGCAAAAGCATTACTCATAGAGAGTGAAAAAGAATCAATATAAGAACAATAGCTTATCAAAGCCGTTCATTATAATCATTTAAAACATAAATGCTAATCGCCCCCCCTAAAAACAAAAAAACCCCGCATAAGCGGGGTTTTTATCAAGTTATTTAATAACTGGCTAATTTTAAAATTAGGCCAGAATTAAATTAGAACTTGTGCAATAGACCTACGAATGTAGCATCTGTAGAAGAAGCAGCATTGTTCTTGTCTGCATCAACCATCTCGATGTAAGCAGTTGTTTTCTTACCTAGAGAGTAGTTTAGACCGTAAGCTACGTTAGTAACAGAAGACGCTGTTTTAGAGTCAGCTGTAGAAACTTTAACCTTAGGCATGAATTTACCCATTTTGTAACCTAGGTTGAACTGAGTAACAGTACCTTCAGAAGCTGTGTTACCTGCAGTAGAATCTTTAGAGTCGATGTAGATAACGTTAGCTGTTAGGCCAGCAGCTTTATACTGAGCAGACAAACGAGTTGTGTCGTTTGAACCAGCTTGTTTGAAGTCTGTCATTGCAGCTGCAAGGTATAGACCTTTCTTCTTAGAACCATAAGAAATCGATGCAGAAACTGCGTCGTTAGCTGAGTTACCAGTAGCGATTTGAGCAGCTACAATTTTAACACCTGAGAAAGAAGGTGACATATAAGCGATAACGTTACCAGAACGAGTTTCGTTTACCTGGATACCACCGTCCATTTTACCGTTACCTAAGTCAGCGTTACCATCGTTGAAAAGGTCAGAAGCTTGAGACATTTTCTCTGGAGTATCGTGACGACCTAGAACAACAGTACCGAACCCACCAGCTAGACCAGCGTACATGTTACGTGAAGTTAGTGTCTGTCCAGTTGTCGAGCCTGTTGATGTTACTGTCTCAGGGTTTGTAGAACCAGTATCTGTAACAGTTCCATTAACTGAAACTGACTGAGAAGCATTGTCAGCAACAGTCGCTAGACCAAATTCAACTTTATAAACAGCCTTAAGACCGTTACCTAGGTCTTCAGAACCTTTAATACCTAGACGTGAAGCGATAGACTTAACATTCATATCTGAACCAGTAGCGAATTCAGCACCAACGTTTAGTTGACCATAAACTGTAGGAGCGTCAGCCATAGCAGCTGGAGCAGAGATAGCCGCAGCAACGGCTAGAGCAACGATATTCTTCTTCATGCGAAAAATCCTTTTATATTTAGTTAAAACTGCCAGCACGTGGCGTGGCTTGAACGTGACTATATGCAAATAATTTTGGGCGTGCAAGCTTTTTTAGAAAAAAAACCACAGAGTTTATTTGTGTTGTTTTTTTACAACACAGCAATTCATCGACATTTCGTCAAGGCATAAAAAACCCGCACAAGGCGGGTTTTCCATAAAACGAATAATAGTAATATTAACGTTTTGAGAACTGTGGACGACGACGAGCTTTGCGTAGACCAACTTTTTTACGCTCAACCTGACGCGCATCACGAGTCAATAGACCACGTGCACGTAGTGCCGGACGGTTACCTTCTTCATACGCTACTAGCGCACGAGAAATACCGTGACGAATTGCACCCGCCTGACCAGTCGTACCACCACCAACAACAGTGATAACCGCATCAAACTTATCAACGCTTTCTGTTGCTTCTAATGGCTGGTTAATAACCATCAAATCTGTTTTACGAGCGAAAAACTCATTAATGTCACGACCATTTACTGTCATCTTACCTGAACCCGCGCGTAGGAATACACGAGCTACTGAGCTTTTACGACGACCTGTTCCGTAGTATTGTTCTGTTGCCATTTTAATATTCCTTCTTACACATCTAGAGTTTTAGGCTGCTGAGCAGTATGAGGGTGTTCTGTACCAGCATACACTTTTAGCTTTTTGAACATTGCGCGTCCCAAAGGACCTTTTGGCAACATACCTTTAACAGCAAACTCGATTGGACGCTGTGGCGCTTTTGCAACTAACTTTTCAAAATTAGTTGATTTTAAGTGACCAACATAACCAGTGTGGTGGTGGTACATTTTATCTGTACGCTTCTTACCAGTTACAGCGACTTTCTCTGCATTGATAACAACAATGTAATCACCACAGTCTGTGTGCGGAGTATACTCAGGCTTGTGCTTACCACGTAAACGAGCAGCGATTTCAGACGCCAGGCGACCAAGAGTCTTGCCATCAGCATCCACTACGTACCAGTCGCGTTTTACTTCAGCTGGTTTTGCAACAAATGTTTTCATAATTTGTTCCTAATATAAATAAATAATCCAAATCCAAAATGATATTTTCAATACCTATCGCATTGAACCTATCGACTTACTGTTTAACGGGCAATAAGAAGGGGAAGGATTAATAAGGCAAAGAATTTTAAACAATTTCCCTGTACAAAACAAGAATATAATCCAATTTATTGCAAATAAATCGTTTAAAACGCCTCGATAAATTATAAAAAGCCACAAGACCTTACTGACCCTATGACTTTCGGTAAAAGCTATATTAAATACAACTTAAAGCAGTTACATCAAATCAAATGACTTTGAAAGTGTGACGACGACCGCACCAGCCTCTTTTGTAGAGTTGATGAAATCAACCTCGAAACCAACCCCCTTGTCGATTTCAGTAGCATATGTTGCTTCAAAATAACGAACATCCTGACTATCTGCATAATCAACAAGACCATAAGTCAGAGATACACCATTCGCCCATTCAGACACATCTACAGAGGCTTTGTAATGTGTATAGTCTTCAACAAAAGTATCTTTAGCTGTTGCTTTATCAGAATCAACATTGATATCAACACCTGCAGAGAAAATACCGTAACCAGCGCGAACTAAAATTTCTTCAGTAATCGCATCAGTACCAATACCCCAAGCATCATCTGTCAGGTAGATTGTCATATAAGATATATCTAGGTTTAACTTACCGAAACTACCCGCCCAACCAGCGAACAAATCAAACTCGTAACCTTTATCCAAAGAGCCAGCCCAAACACCAGCATAAAGACCATTGTCGAGTGAATAGCTGATATCACCTTTTAGTAGACCGGCTGTACTTGTCTGATCCACACCTTTTGAATAGTAGTCAGACGCAATAGCAACATTAGCGCCCAAAGAACCAGCTTGAGAAGCAACAGGCATTGTTGCTAAACCAGCTACCGCCATTGATAGCAATAATTTTTTCATTTTTATCTCCACAATCGAAAGCGATCTTTAAAATCACTTCCATAATTAGGCATAATGCCTTCAATACTTTACTGCTTGATTGCGGAAAATCGTTCCAATCAACACACAACCAAGCTCTTACAAGGCCGCGCATTCTAACCACCTGTTCTTTTTTATCAATGACAATATTAGTAAAAATTAGGTACAAATTAATTATTTTTATAACTTTACCTGATTTACCCTATTTTTACCCCCCCTACCCTCAACAACAAAAAAGCCGGCTTAAAGCCAGCTTTTAAGGTTTTAACTAAATTTTCTGGATTACATCAGATCAAAAGACTTAGAGAGACCAATAACAAGCTCATTAGTACCACTATTATTATTATTATCATTCATGAAGTAATCAACCATTAAATCAACACCCATATCAATAGTTGTTGAATAATTTACATTTAAATAACCAGCGTTCGCAGATGTACCTTTCGTATCAGTTACACCATATGTCAGAGAAACACCCTCAGCGAAAGCTGAAGCATCATAACTGATAGAATAGTGAGTATAGTCAACCTGATCCTTATCAACATCAATATCCGCTCCGATTGAAACAGGCCCCATACCAGCAGAAAGACTTACTTCTTCAAACTCATTTGTTCCACCTACTGCTGAATCAGTGTAGTTAAAACTGGTGTAAGCAATACCTAGGTCAATACCGTTAACCTCTCCACCCCAACCAGCATAAAGGTCGTACTCATAACCTTTCAGAACCGTTGAACCCCAAATACCAACAAACAAACCATTGTCTGCTTCATAGTCTAAACCACCCTGAACAGCCATAGTGTCTGAACCATTCTGTTGAACACCTCGCCACACATAGTCAGAAAAAATCCCAGCGTTTGCAGACACGCCAGCTTGAGCTGCAGCAGGAACAAGTGAAACAGAGGTAGCGCCAGCTACAGCTAATGAAAGTGCTAATGTTTTTAATTTCATGTTTTTCTCCAACAAGATAAGTAAAAAAGAATTAATTTTCACACAAGCTATAACCAAAGAGATGCCAAACACAATAAAAAACTTTAATTTCAATCACATAAAAGATTTGTTGCAACTTTACAACGCTTGTTGCCTTTTTACATCGCACCAAAAAAGGGTAATCAGCGCACCACATTATTCTAAAAACAACTGCTCACTCTTCCCAACCAAAAAATCTTTTAATTCGCGCTCAATCGCTCGGTAATTTTTCACCACCTTTAAACCTTGCTCAGTTAAAACACTTCCACCACCTGATTTGCCCCCAGTGACTTTGACTAAAAGCGGCTCATCAAACATTGAATTCATCTCTTCGATAATCTTCCAAGCTTTTTTGTAAGACATCGACATACTTTGGGCAGCTTTATTAATCGACCCCAACTCATGAACCTTCTCAAGCAATTCAACCCGGCCAATACCCACATAACTATTAACACCATCCGTTAACCAGAATCTTGCTCTTATAAAATCAGAATATGCCTCACCCGGAATCTTCTTATCCATTTTTATCATTTACTCCATCAAAACTCTTACATCAGCTTTTTGTATGTCACTAATAAAATTATCTATGGCATAATATACACTTGTTTTTTATAGGTCTTTTGACTCTATATAATTTATGCACTTATTGCAAAATCCCTGACAAGCTATACTCTGCATACTATAGATATACTACCTAGGGTTAATAACCTTAACTATCGAACTTATACAGAACAACAGATTAATTTGCTTGCATTCACTGTCAGAAAAATTAAAATCGGATAAAAGATGACAACAAACAATACTTATCAGAGTCGGCAAGTTATGCAGAATAAATGTATTAAAAACTTCGTTAAACGATACGAAACCGAGCACAGCCGCCCTAGCCCTGAAAGTATTAAAGCCGCAAAAAAAGCCCTCAAACAAATTGAAGCCTTAGGGGTTACCCCCAGCCCAATCCATTACACCTTAATTTATGAAATATTTAACGAGATTGACCCTTACTTGGCAAACAAGGTTCAACATGCGCTCGATACCAATAGTTATGATAATGAAACGGCGGAAGATATCTATATTGAATTAGTTTCACATTTTTTCCACAACCCAATCCCTACAGAAGAAGTCAAATCTTTATTGAGCGGCTTATTACTTGAAGTGGAGCGCTGGATTGCTTCGTCTAAAGACAATAACAACAAATTGAATGATGATGTTATCACCCTGCAGCAGTTTGAGCTTTCGCCGGAGGTAAATAACCATATTCAAAAACGCATATTGCCACGTATTAATAACATTCTTTCAGAAACCAACGATTTGCATGCGCAACTGCTTCAGTCCGCCGATGAGATTCAACAACTGAAGAACGACCTTGAACATGCTCAAAACATTGCCAAAACCGATGATCTGACAAAAATCCCTAATCGCCGTGGGTTTAATGAAATTATTTTGCAAATTGCCAAGGTGGCGCAAAGCGAACAATCCTCTTTTGCCTTAATCCTTCTAGATATCGATTACTTCAAAAAAATTAACGATGAATTCGGTCATTTGATAGGAGATAGTGTTTTACGCTTTCTAGCGCAGCAACTTGATTCCGAAACAAAGGGGAAAGACCGTATTGCTCGTTTTGGCGGTGAGGAATTTGTTGTCTTACTCCCCAACACCTCTTATACCGATGCTTATAATGTTGCCAACTATCTGCGCAAGAAAATCGAAGGCAATACGCTAAAAGTCAAAACTCATGACAAGCCCCTTAAACTGACTATTTCAGCGGGGGTTGCCACCTACCAATTAGGGGAAAATGTCGACAAACTCATCGAAAGGGCTGACAAAGCGCTATATCAAGCCAAGAATACCGGCAGAAATAAAGTCTGCGGTGAATTCGACAAGCAAGGTTAAAGCTTTTTATGGCAGGCTTTGAGCGCTTTCAATCGAGCCTACCTATCAATCTTATCCTTGGCGGCTTAGGCGCTGGAAAAAGCTCACTACTACAGAACTTACTCAGCCAAAAACCGGCAGATCATAACTGGGGCATATTAATTAATGAGTTTGGCAATGTGGACATTGACTCTAAAATCCTTACCAACACAGCTAAGACCTTTATAAAAACAATTCCCGCCGGCTGCATTTGCTGCAGTGCCGTAGAAAATTTTTCCGCCGCCTTGGATTCGATACTACAAATGCCTTTAGACAGAATTTTTATTGAGCCCTCAGGTATCAGCGACCCTGCAATACTCGTCAACCTACTCGAACGACTCGCAAACCAGCACAACCTTCATATTGACAATATTATTTATATAATCGACGCCACTTCAGACATTGACTCCGACCAGTCGCTCATAGCTAAACATGCCCGGCAAACTGCGGATGTCGTCGTCATCAATAAATCGGATTTAACCAACAGACAACACCTTAAACAACTCAAACAGTGTTTTAGCGATAGCTACCCAGCCAAGCAGGCTATTATTACGACAACATACAGTCAAATTGACCTTGCCCTGCTATATCGGCAATCAAAGCCAGTTATACACAAATTTACGGGCCTTAAGCGCCTAAGCAGCCCTCATCTTTCCACTATAGACAGCACGCCCTTTGATTCAGAACTTGACACCATCGGTAGTGAAATAATTATTACGGAACAGTTTTATGCCATTGGCTGGATATTCAACAAAAACATACTTTTTGACTGGAAACCATTAGAACGCCTTTTCGATGACTTTAAACAACGCCCAGAAATCATTCGAGCAAAAGGACTATTTTGCACAGGCAAACTGAGCATGCTGTTTCAATATAGCAACGGACACCACTCCAGAGAAAATTCCGCCTACCAACAAGATTCAAGACTTGAAATCATCTTCAATAATAGTCAACATTTTTCCGCACAATATCCACCCAACGCCACTTTGATTTTATTAGAAGAACACCTAAAAAAATCGATAATATAACGACAGGATCACATTCTGCACCCACGCATCAGCAAAGTGCAAAACACATCCCATTTTGATACAAAACACCCGCTTGAATGCACTTTGGCGACCACTGCTCGAAAGCAAATAAAAATCAAGCTTTTTTACGCTTTTCTTGTTTAGTTTTTTTTGTGCTCAAATAGAAATTTTTTTTCGACTCTTTTTAAAATTTACCACAGAGTTATCCACAGGCTTAGAGACAAGAATTCACGGGCGTTTTAGGTATTTTTCCACAGAACAACCTTAATAACAGAGGTAAAAATAGGCCTTATTTGATGGTTGCACCCTAATTTAAAATCTACTATATTTTGGTTAACGCGGAATTTTTCTATCTACATATAGTATTTTCACCGCAACAAGACACAAGGCGTTTGTCGTCACTTTTCACAGTCGACTTTGCATAGTGCCGCTAACCTGATGAATTTTCTAAAAATTCGATTTTTTAAACATTTTTCATTACAACTTTTTTATACACAGGTTGAAAAACGAGCCCATGACTAATCAAAATATCCAAGTAACCAAACGTAATGGAACACAGGAACCAATCGATTTAGAAAAGATTCACCGAGTCATAACATGGGCTGCAGAAGGCTTGGAAAATGTTTCCGTCTCAGAGGTCGAATTACGTTCTCATATTCAATTTTATGATGGTATTACCACCTCCGACATTCATGAAACCATCATCAAATCAGCGGCAGATTTAATCTCAGAACGCACACCGGACTATCAACACCTTGCAGCGCGTTTGGCGATTTTCCATTTACGCAAAAAGGCGTTTGACCGCTTTACCCCGCCCACCTTATTTGAGCATGTGAATAAGATGGTGCGCAGCGGCATGTATGACAGCCAGATTATTGATGATTACAGCAAAGCCGAAATCGATGAGCTTGATGCCTATATCGACCATACACGCGATTTGAATTTCAGTTATGCGGCGGTTAAGCAGCTAGAAGGTAAATACCTGGTACAGAACCGTGTAACCGGAAAAATCTTCGAGAGCCCACAGTTTATCTATATGCTGATTCCTATGTGCTTGTTCTCACATTATCCAAGCGAAACACGTTTGCAGTACGTAAAAGACTTTTACGATGCCTGTTCTGAATTCAAGCTGTCTTTACCTACTCCAATCATGTCAGGCGTGCGTACCCCAACGCGCCAATTCAGTTCATGCGTATTGATCGAGTGTGGCGACTCATTAGATTCGATTAACGCCACCTCTTCATCCATTGTGAAATATGTTTCTCAACGTGCAGGCATCGGTGTCAATGTCGGACGCATTCGTGCTTTAGGTAGTGAAATCCGCGGCGGTGAAGCCTACCACACAGGTATGATCCCATTTATCAAACACTTCCAGACCGCGGTTAAATCCTGCTCTCAAGGTGGTGTTCGAGGTGGTGCTGCCACTCTGTTCTACCCGATCTGGCACTTGGAAGTCGAATCGTTAATCGTATTGAAAAATAACCGAGGTGTTGAAGAAAACCGTGCCCGTCATTTGGATTACGGCGTACAGATCAACAAACTGATGTATCAACGCATGATTGAAGGCGGCGACATCACGCTATTCAGCCCGTCAGATGTACCGGGCTTGTATGATGCTTTCTTTGAAGATCAGGATGAGTTTGAGCGCTTATACAAAATATATGAAGCCGATGACGGCATTCGTAAAAAGAGAGTCAAAGCAATTGAACTGTTTACTCAGGTTGCCCAGGAGCGCGCACAAACCGGTCGAATCTATATTCAGAACGTTGACCACTGCAATACTCACAGTCCGTTTGATCCTGCAAAAGCACCGGTACACCAATCTAACTTGTGCTTGGAAATCGCTCTACCAACCAAGGCGTTAAATTCGGTTGAAGACCCAGACGGTGAAATCGCCTTATGTACTTTATCGGCATTTAACCTTGGTGCCATCGAGAACCTTGATGAATTGGAAAACCTATCAGAGCTGATTGTACGTGCTCTGGATAGCCTATTAGATTATCAAGACTACCCAGTTGAAGCGGCTCGTCGTGCCAGTATGGGGCGCCGCACCTTAGGTGTTGGTGTCACCAATATGGCTTACTACCTAGCTAAAAACCGTGTGCGTTACTCAGACGGTTCGGCAAACGGCTTAATGCACCGCACCTTCGAGGCTATCCAGTACTACCTACTTAAGGCATCGAATAAGCTATCTAAAGAATATGGTGCTTGTACCTACTTTGCAGATACCACCTATGCTCAAGGAATCCTACCGATTGATACCTATAAGAGAGAGTTGGATGAAATCTGTAATGAACCGCTACATCTGGACTGGGAAAGCTTACGTGAACAAATCAAAACCGATGGTTTGCGTAATTCAACCCTAACAGCATTAATGCCTTGTGAAACCTCTTCACAGATTACTAACTCAACCAACGGTATTGAACCACCTCGTGGTTACGTATCGGTTAAGGCATCAAAGGACGGTATTCTTAAACAGGTCGTGCCTGGATTCAAAGACCACCGTAACGACTATGAACTGTTATGGCATATTCCTGATAATAAAGGCTATCTGCAATTGGTCGGCATTATGCAGAAGTTTGTCGATCAGGCGATCTCGGCTAACACCAACTATGACCCGGCGCGCTTTGATGAAGACAAGGTTCCGATCAAGCTGGTTCTGCAAGACCTGCTTTACGCATACAAAATGGGCTTGAAGACGCTTTACTATCACAACACACGTGATGGCGCGGATGACAGCCAAGAGGATGATGGCTGCGCAGGCGGCGCCTGTAAACTTTAAATGGCCTTTTGAGCTAAACTCAAAAGCTCTATAGCCAGGTACAAAAAAGCGACCGATGTTATAAAACTTCGGTCGCTTTTTTTATGTAGATGATTTATTTAGATGTTGAGTTACATCACCTCAGGGAATTTCGGCCATTGATAGTCAGCGTGACTGACGACAATAAAGAACGGGTTCAATAACGACGGGGTTTGAACATATTGCAGAGGATGACCGGCTGCATTGAGAATTGCACCGCCTGCGGCTTCGACAATCGCTTGCGACGCGGCGGTATCCCATAATGATGTCGGACCAAAGCGTGGATAAACATCGACCGCACCTTCGGCCACCAAACAGGCCTTCAAGGCCGAGCCCATTTTCATGGCCTGAGCCATACCAAGATCATTCATAAAACTCTGTACCTGTGATCCGTGGCGGCGACTTACCGCAACCTTAAAACTTCTCTGCCGCTTGAGCTGTTGAGGATGCTCGGCCACCCCAATAGCTGCCGCTTGTTTCAATAGATAATCCCAATTTAAAGAAGCACTATCAGCGGTATCCTGGGCTTGTTGCTGGGGCCACAAACCTTTTAATTTACCGCATGGCATTTGCATCGCATCATTTAACTGATGCGATGCAAAATACAAATTGCCTAACTCTGGTCCATAGACCACACCCAAAACAGGCTTATGGTCGACGACCAAAGCGATATTCACCGAATACTCGCCGGTTTGATCAATGAACTCTTTGGTGCCATCCAATGGATCCACCAGCCAGAATGTCGCCCAATGCTGACGTTTTTCAAAATCAATTTGTGCCAAGGTCTCTTCGGTAATAATCGGAATATCCGGTGTTAGCGCACGCAGCGCCTTGGAGATGACTTTATCCGCGGCCAAATCCGCTTCGGTTACCGGCGTGCCGTCCGACTTTTTCTCTATATTGACACTGTTTTGACGATAATATCGGCCAATAAGCTGCCCTGCTTGATAAGCAATATGGCAAATCTCCGGCAACCACTGATTAAGCGGTAACTGCGCAACTGCGGTATTAATAGACATAAATGAAATTTCTTATTTTTAAATTTTTGATATTCGAGACCAAACAAGAGGAGATTAGATCCACTCTTTCTCTTTTAATAGCAACATTAAGGCAGCATAAGCACGCCCTTCACTAAAATCAGGGTGGCTTAATAGTTCGGCCCAGTTCTTGAGCGGCCACTTCACTACTTCCAACGGTTCCGGTTCATCGCCTTCGGCGTCACTAGGCTCCAACTCGGTTGCCAAGACAATATGGGTTTGATGGGTCATATAACCGGCTGCCAAGCTGACCGAATCGAGCAATTTCACCTGATTAGGCAGATAACCGATTTCTTCCTGACTTTCTCTAATGCAAGCTTGTTGCCAACCTTCACCTGGATCGATTTTTCCTTTTGGAAAACCGAGTTCATAGCGCCCTACACCGGCACCATATTCACGAATCAACAATAGATGATCATCATCCAAAAGCGGCACAATTAATACTGCGCCATTCGGGTTGCCAACTAGCCTTTCGTAGACAACTTGTGTACCATTAGCAAAAGCAATCTGCTGAGACTGAACGGTAAAAATACGCGATTTCAGTTCTATATTTTCAGCCAAAATAGTAGGCGATTTTTTTTCAGACATGTCATTCTCAATCAATTCAAAGCCTTGCTAGAAGTTTGCTTTAGCAAGCTGTCTGTTAATCATACGCCAAGGGATAGATTTTTCCAATGAAGCAACACATTATCGACTGGTCACAAATCCAAACCGTTTTACTGGATATGGACGGCACTTTACTCGATCTTCACTTTGACTGGCATTTCTGGATGGAGTTTGTACCGCAATCCTACGCAAAGGAAAAACAGATTCCGGTTTCTCGTGCCAAACAGATCATTCACAAAAAAATTAACGCGCAAGCCGGCACTTTAAACTGGTACTGCCTTGATTACTGGACTGACGCCTTACAACTGCCGATAGCACAGTTAAAACGTCAATTACGCCATAATATTAAGGTCCATCCGGAAGTTATCAACTTTTTAAAAGCCTTACGCGAGCAGGGCAAGGATGTGATTATGGTCACCAATGCTCATCAGGATAGCTTGGCGGTTAAACTGGAAATGACCGAAATCGGTCGCTATTTCGATCACTTAATTTCGGCACACGATTTTGGCATGCCCAAAGAAGATATCGCCATTTGGGATGCCATTCATAGCGTCCACCCTTATGATCCGGCGCGTACCGTTTTGATCGATGATAACCTGCACGCATTGCAAACCGCTAAAGACTATGGCATTAGAGAACAACTTTGCGCAACGTTTGTCAGCCCGCACCTTGATCCCATCGACCCTAAAGGCTTCAAACACTTCAGCAATTTTCTCGAGATCATGCCTTAAGCCTGGCAAAGCTTAATCAAGTTAAAAGGCATCGGCCATTAACTTTTGTCTGCTAGCTTTTATTCAACAAATAGACTTTTTCTGTCGTGGTAACGCCTTTACGCGCCCCCGTTTCAGTATGCAGCAACTCAATTTGGCAAAATTCACCAAATAAATGCTGCACTTCTGCCTCGGTCACCGAAAAAGGCGGCCCGGCTAATTGTCCCTGGTCATATTCCATCGTCACCAACAGTATTTTTACACCCGTTGGCAAAATGTTTTTTAGATGCTGAGCATAATCTTGTCGCATCGCTGGCGGCAAGGCCACCAATGCAGCGCGATCATAAACAGCTTGTATTGACTCGCAATCAGCAGCACTGACAGCAAAGAAGTCACCGCATAATAGGGTCATATCGGCCAACTGATAACCGCAATGAGATTCTGTTTGCACAGGCTTTGCCTCTGGCAGTGTATTTTCTTGCAAAAACTCATCGAGCGCCTGCAAGCTCAACTCCACACCCAAAACTTTATGGCCTTGCTGGGCCAACCAAAGCATATCCAACGATTTGCCACACAAAGGCACCAGTACCGCCTCACTGCCAGTTAGATTCAGTTGGCGCCAATAGTTTTTTAAAAAGCCGTTAATCTCGGTCTGATGAAAACCGGTTTCGCTATTTGCCCATTTTTTATGCCAAAAATCCGCTTGCATCACTCTCTCTACTTGTTTGTACGCTGTATCCAGTCCGAATCGATATGCTTCAAGATTAACGTCAGTGTCTAATGAGTCCCTCACCAGAGCATTCCGTTATAATGGTGGCGATTTTAACATAGGCCTTTGAAATTAATGGCTCACATAGAAAACTAACGATATGACCAATTCGAATCAATCTAATGCTCCATCGGATGAGAGTAAAACCGGTTTCTGGCAAAAAAACTGGGTAAAAAACAGCCTGACTGTAGCGGTGTTTATTGTGCTTTATTTGGCCATGCGCCCTTTTATGCAAGGCGATGTCATTGAGGGCAAGGCACCAATTATGCAATTGACCAGCATTAATGGTGAACCGATCGATTTACAGCAACTCTCAATGCAAGGCCAACCGGTACTGGTTCACTTTTGGGCAACCTGGTGTCCTATTTGCAGTGTCGCTCATGATGATATCGAATCCATTGCCGAAGATTATGCGGTAATCAATATTGCCAGCCAATCCGCCGATGATGAACAGTTAATGGCTTATGCCGCCGAGAACAATATGAACCCGGCTTTGATCGTCAATGATCTGGATGGTCAATGGATGTCGACTTTTGGAGCCAAAGCGGTACCTGCGGACTTCATTATTGATGGTCAAGGCAATATTCGTTTTGTCGAAGTCGGTTTCACCACCGAAATCGGACTTCGCCTGCGTCTTTGGCTCGCCGGTTTTTAGGCTTAGAGACCAATGAAGCAACATGGTGATATCATCTATAGCGAACGCGATGAATTCGGTCTAATTCAGGTGGTTGAAGACAGCGCCACGCGTAAGCTGTTTTTTGACTCCAATGTCGAACAAAGCTGTCAGTACCTCAATGCTCCGCTGAGTTTGAACTTTGAATATCAACAGAAAACCGTTGCTCAAATTCTTGATTTTGCCGCCCGCAATAAACGTTCGCCGCGCATCTTGATGCTCGGATTGGGTGGAGGCTCTATTGCCGCTCAACTGAACCACTGCCTGCCAAAATCGATGATCACCGTTATCGAGCTCAGACAAGCCGTAATCGATTGCGCCTATCGTTTTTTTCAGCTGCCCCATGTACCGGAAATTGAAGTTCTGCAAGATGACGCGCTTCAGTTTGTCGCTCAACAGAGTGCACAAGCAGCCTCAGATTCCAATTGCCACTATGATGTGATTATTGTCGATATTTTTGATGCCTCAGGCTTGGCTAGTGAACTCAGCTCGACAGAATTCAATGCACAACTTTGGCAATTGGTAAATCAGCAACAAGGCATGTTACTGTTCAACCTTTGGCATCAATGGCAAAACCAGCCCAATGCCGACAGCAAAAAAGCCAAACCGACCCAAGACAGCCAGCAAATCATCGATTATTGGCAAAAGCTTATCAATCAACAATCTAGCTGGCAGTTAAACCGTTATAATATCCAATCCAGCCAAAACCTGATTGTTGAACTCTGTAAAAAGCCTTAAACGACTAATGGGTTCAGCTCAGAAAACGGCTGCTGCTAGCGATTAGCCAGCAGAACTAATAAAAACCCTCAATGCAGTGATTTTATATGGCTCTACTTTTTTTACGCGATGTCAGCCTCAGTTTTGGTGCCGCGCCCCTACTTGATAAAGTGAATTTTCAACTGGAAACGCAAGAACGCGTGTGTATTGTCGGTCGTAACGGCGAGGGAAAATCGACACTACTTAAAGTCATTGAAGGTTTGATACAGCCGGATGACGGCAACCGTATTGTTCAAGACGGCGTTAAAATTGCCAAACTGCAGCAAGAAGTACCTCATGACACAACCGGCTCGGTTTTTCATGTGATTGCTCAAGGCATGGGCGAAATCGGCGCATTACTCGAGCAGTTCCACCAACTTAGCCATAGCATGGAACACGATTACAGTGAGCAGACACTGGCTAAATTCACCCAAGTGCAACAAAAGATCGAAGCGCAGAACGGCTGGGAACTGAAACAAAATGTCGATACCATTATCTCTAAACTCGGTCTACCCGCTGAAAGTGAGTTCTCCAATCTATCCGGTGGAATGAAGCGCCGCGTTTTGCTTGCTCAGGCGCTGGTACAGAATCCGGATGTATTGCTACTGGATGAGCCGACCAACCACTTGGATATTCCATCAATTCAGTGGCTGGAAAACTTCCTCAAAAACATTCGCTGTTCTTTGATTTTCATTACTCACGACCGTGCTTTTTTACAGGCGCTGGCGACCCGTATCATTGATTTAGACCGTGGCCAACTGAGCAATTGGGAGTGTGACTATCACACCTATCTTGAGCGTAAAGCCGAATGGCTTGATGCCGAAGCCAAACAAAATGCACTGTTTGATAAAAAACTGGCGCAGGAAGAAGCCTGGATACGCCAAGGCATCAAGGCGCGTCGTACCCGTAATGAAGGCCGTGTTCGCGCCCTGCAAAAACTGCGTTCAGAACACAAAGAACGTCGTCATCAACAAGGCACCGCCAACCTTCAGGTCAACCGTGCGGAAATCTCCGGTAAGGTGGTATTTGAAATTGACAATCTCAGTTTCAACTGGCCAGATAAACCGATTGTCAGCAATCTTTCCTGTGTCATTATCCGTGGCGATAAGGTCGGGATCATCGGTGAAAACGGCTGTGGTAAATCCACCCTGCTATCTCTTCTACTCGACAAGCAACAGCCTCAGCAAGGTTCGGTCAAGCACGGTACCAATCTGGAAATCGCTTATTTCGATCAGCATCGCGCACAACTGGATGAAAACAAACCGGTTGTCGAAAGCGTACTCGAAGAGAGCGACCATGTTGAAATCAATGGTCAGCGCAAACACGTGATCAGTTATCTGGGCGATTTTTTGTTTTCACCTGACCGCGCCCGCCAACCGGTCAAATCGCTTTCAGGTGGCGAACGTAACCGCCTGCTATTGGCGCGAGTATTTGCCAAGCCGTCAAACCTTTTGATTCTCGATGAACCCACCAATGATCTGGATGTCGAAACGCTGGAATTACTCGAAGAGCTGCTGATGAACTATCAGGGCACGGTACTGATTGTCAGCCACGACCGAGCTTTCCTAAATAATGTCTGCACCAGCTCATTGGTATTTGATGCGCCGGGCGAGGTCAATGAGTATGTAGGTGGCTATGATGACTGGTTAAGACAACGCCCGGAACACTATAATCAAGCTCCAAGCCTTAGCAAAAACACCGCAACACCAGCAAGCGACAACAAAGCCAATGAAGCTAAGCCGGCAACTGCTGGCAACAAAAGCAACAAGCCCGCTGCCAAGGCGAAAAAACTCAGCTATAAGGATCAGCGCGAATACGATGCGTTACCCGAATTGCTAGAAAACTTGGAAGCCGAGTTGGAAGCTCTGGGCGAACAGGTCGCCGACCCGGAGTTTTATCAACAAGACAATGAACAGGTGCAGCAAGTGTTAAAACAACTCAGTGATAAAGAGGCGCAACTGGAACAAGCCTTTGAACGCTGGGAAGCGCTTGAATCAATGTTGAACTAATGGATCAAGGCGTCAAAAAACCGTTGAATTTCGTCGCTTGCTAAGCCGTAAAAAAGACTCTTAAACGCCGCTTATCCATTAATAAAAAGCTCTCTCTATCTAAACCGGGAAAACTGTACTAGAATAGTGCCAATTATCTTTTTAATAGCGCTAAATTATTGCGAGAAAATTACCAGCTAACCGCTTAATTTACGGGGTTATTTTGAATTTCAAAAAACCTTAAAAAGCGGTCAGTTTTATAGGAAGCTGTATTTTATGAGTTGCCAAGAAAAACATACCTACTCTACTTTCTGTCGTTCTAATAACGACTCGCTTAAAGAACCGATGTTCTTTGGCCAAAACGTCAATGTGGCGCGTTACGACCAGCAAAAATATCCTTTTTTCGAAAAGCTGATAGAAAAACAGCTGAGCTTTTTCTGGCGTCCTGAAGAAGTAGATTTGTCGAATGACCGTAGCGACTATTCTAAGCTACCGGATAATGAACAGCATATTTTTATCAGTAACCTAAAATATCAAACGCTACTCGATTCGGTTCAAGGCCGTTCACCAAACGTCGCTTTATTACCATTGGTATCGATTCCTGAACTGGAAACATGGATTGAGACTTGGGCATTCTCGGAAACCATCCACAGCCGTTCCTACACCCATATTATTCGTAATATCGTCTCGAACCCATCTTTGGTGTTTGATGATATCGTCACCAATGAAGAGATTACCAAACGCGCTGAAAGCGTTACCCTTTATTATGATGAATTGATTGCCTTAACCAACGAAATGTACGCCAATGCGATTGATATCGCAAAAGATGATGCCTTCCGTAAAAAGATTAAAAAATCGCTTTATCTGACGATCGTTTCGGTCAATGTACTTGAAGCGATTCGTTTCTATGTCTCGTTTGCATGCAGTTTTTCATTCGCCGAGCGCTCATTAATGGAAGGAAATGCCAAGGTTATCAAACTGATTGCCCGTGATGAAGCTCTGCACTTGTCCGGCACCCAGAATATGATCAATATTCTACGTGAAGGAAAAGACGACCCTGAAATGGCGGTAATTGCCAAAGAAGAAGAAGAGACGGTCTATCAGATTTTCCGTGAAGCGGCAGAGCAGGAAAAAGAGTGGGCGGATTATCTGTTTAAAGACGGTTCCATGATTGGTCTAAATGCCAATATCCTTAAGGACTACGTTGAGTACATCACCAATATCCGTCTGAAAGCGGTTCACTTCGAGCCGATTTTTGAAACTAAAAGCAATCCTTTACCTTGGATGAATAACTGGCTGGTGAGTGACAATGTTCAAGTCGCACCGCAAGAATCGGAAATCAGCTCCTATCTTGTCGGTCAGGTGGATTCGAAAGTGGATCGTGATGACTTCAGTGATTTCTCGCTGTAAATATCCCATCAAAGCCTATTAAAAAAGCCCGGAATCAACCGGGCTTTTTTTATCAGAGCTAACACCATCAATAGATTTTAAAGCCCTGCTCATCGACTTCTGTTTCGGGCACAAAACCAAGCTCTTTGCTTACTGGCTCTTCACTCAAATCTTCTAAAGCAATAGAAGTCTCTTTATCCTGCTCGACAACAATGTTTTGCGGAAGCTCGGCAGGCTTATTTTCAATTGAGAAAAAACGCATTTCTCCATTAAGTGCTACAGCCTGATCGGTCAAGCTCGCCGCTGCCGCAGAGGTTTGCTCAACCAGTGCAGAATTTTGCTGGGTAACACTATCAATCTCACTAATGGAGTTAAATACCTGACCGATACCTTCTGATTGTTCCAAAGAAGCTTGGGCAATTTGCGCCACCATCTGAGTAACCAGATTTACCGAATCGGTAATCTGTTGCAAACGTGCTCCAGAATCGCTTGCCAAACCGGAACCATGTTCAACACGATCTACCGTTTCATCGATAAGGGTTTTGATATCCTTGGCAGCATCCGCAGATTTTTGCGCCAAAGCTCGCACTTCACCAGCGACCACAGCAAAACCGCGACCATGTTCTCCGGCTCGAGCCGCTTCCACGGCGGCATTCAATGCCAATAAATTGGTCTGAAAGGCGATACTGTCGATAAGGCTGACAATATCGGAAATCTTATTACTTGATTCCTCAATTTGCGACATGGCATCAATCGTCTGTTGCATAACACCCACACCACTATTGGCATCTTCTTGCATCTTCTCGGTCAGCAAAGCAACCTCTTTGGCGTTTTGACTAGTGCTTTGCACTTGGCTATTCATTTCATGCATGGTCGCCGAGGTTTCTTCAATGGCCGCGGCCTGACGCTGCATCGCAGCGCTCAAATCGTTCGCCCCTAAAGCCACTTCATTCGCGGCATTGGAAACAATATCACTGGCACCACTGGCATTGCCGACCACTTGTGAAAGTTTTGCTGCGGTATTCTCTATCGCCTGTTGCAAAGCGGCAAGCTTGCCTTGATAGTTGTTAGTTAATCGTTCCGCCAGATTACCTTGAGATTGCGCTTCGATCACGGTGAGTAAGTCATCGACCGCTAAATCCAAGCTGGACATAGAATGGTTAATCCCCTGTTTGAGTTCTAGCAGCGCACCTTTGGCCTCAATTTCAACGCGGGTATCGAACTCGCCTTTTTGCATACTCTCCATCACCGATAAGATATTGTTGATAATTTTATCGATCGATGACAAAGCGCCTTCCACCTGATCCCTGAATCCTTGGGCGACCGCACTATCCATTTTGACATCAAAATCCCCCTGCTCCAAAGCGCTCATCACCTTGGCTAACTCGGACATCATAAACGCGACACTCTGCGCACTGTTATTAACGCCCTCTTTCAAGGTCTGTAAATCACCATTGGCATCAATCTGCATGCGTTTATCAAACTCGCCCTGTGCGATGGCCCCCACCACTTCATTGGCAGATTGAATCGCGCTCTGCAAATTCTCCAGCAGATGATTGACGGCAGCTCCCATCTCTCCGATTTCATCTTCTCGTGTACTGTCGGCACGTAGTGAAAAATCACCGCTATCGCTAATCTGTGCCAAGCTATGCTGAATGGACTTCAAACCCTTGATAATGCTGCGTGGAATGGTCAAAGCAATGGTGAGCGCAAGCAAAACCACCAATAGCGAAACGACTATCAGAGTGGTGATCAACTGTTCATTGCTTTGTTTAACTTCTGGGCCGACTGTGGCTTGATCGGCTTGAATGGAATCCTTGATGGCATCGCCCAATTCGACAATTTGCGGCCCTAGTGAGTTCATGGTGATGACATGACCATTCAGACTATTGGTGACTTTATACAGTTGAGAAACCGCCTGAGTATATTGTTTCACCAACGTCTCTGCCTCGGCCAAACGTTGCTGGTTGGCGGTATCGATAATGAGCGACCGTAACTTGGCTAATTTTCGGTTAAAGCTCCTAAAATCACGTAAAGCACGGTTCATGGTGGCGCGAGAATTCGAACTAATGAATTTATTGGTATAAAGCTGTCCGGTTAACATGCTATTTAAGCTATCGGAGACCTCTACAAACAACTCTTGATTGCCACTGCGTTGCGCCGAAACTTTAATATCCGATAACAAGCGGTTGATTTTGGGTTCCTTGGCGCCAATTTCTTGACTGATCAAGCTATCTGATTCGGCAATCAGCCGCTGAACCGCTTCAAACTCTTTATGGTAATCCTGCAATTTTAAATCGGCTTGAGCAACCATTTCCGCACGTTGCGGATGTTTCATTTTCTGTCGTGCCGTCTTAATATCGCCCAGCACATTTTGATAAAACGCATTGAAAGCCTGCGCTTCCTTCTCGCCCGGATTATTTAAGTAATCCTGCACACTGAGCTGTGCCATTTGGATATTGGATTGAAAATGACCCGCCAAAAGACTGTCTTGAGTCATGCTTTGATAGCTATCAAAACCTTTCGATGAGATATCTAAATTATAGATGCTGTAACCGGATAAAGCGGAAATCAGCGCAATCAGAAAAATAAAACTGGCAAGAAGTCTGGCACGAATACTCTTTAGCATAACTATTCCTAGAATTAGTTTCGAATCAGTTGAAAACTGATCCAGCCGAAAAGAATCTTCGTTGACTCTGCGGAGATGAAATTGAATTACTAAAAATAGTATCTGATTGCTCTTCAGAACTCAATATTTTTATTACCTTTACAAAAAAAAGTAATAAAAAGCCATGCAGAAAACTCTACATGGCTAAGGACCTCCTGGACATAATCATCAAACGAATTGAACCGCTTTAAAAAAGGCCATCTGCGCCATGGCAACCTGCTGTAGGTTATTTCCCACTATAGCAACCAAACCGCCTTTAATCGGTATCAACTCACCATGCATTCCACTAGACTCGAAAGCCTGTAATGACTCCATCACCGCACCAGGCAACACAATAATGGTGACCGGTTCATCGAACTGCTGAACCACAAGATGTAAACCTTTTCTGCCTTCAACATCACAAATGCCGGCATAGCTCATTCCATCTAAAGGCTGATGCAAAGAAGCGTTCACTGAAGCGAACAACTGCTGTAATTCAGCCTCACTTTGCGGTAAACGTTTATTAGCCATCAGGCTAGGGTCTTCTTTAATATGCGCCAATATATGATGCACGACCTGACTACCCTGTAGATTGGCGGGGGTCATAGGGTTAAAAATCAGCAACACACTAACCAGAAACAGCGATGCCACCATAGCCATAGCCGTCCAATTGAGTCTCTTATCGGCGATTTCAATAGCCGTATCACTCTGTTCGTTTGTCAGCGAAGTTGGCGAATGTTTTGCGGCTAAGGGAGTTAAGTCCGGTTCATGATCGGTCGGAATAAACTGCTGATAACTCTGGTTAAGCAGGATTCTGGCGTGCAAACCCTCGGGCACCTCAATATCCAAAGCCTGACTGATATCTTGATCCAATTCACGCGCTTTTTTGAGCACCGCTTTTTTTTCAGGATTTGCCTGCAAATAACACAATAGCTCTTCATCAAGCTGATATGGATTAATCATTATCTGAGTTTGAAAACGAATATCATTCATAATCACCCCCAGTTTTGCGCTGTGGCTGCTCACTGTGCATCATCTGTTTCAATTGTTGGCGTGCTCGGAATAATCGGGTGTTCACCGTCGCCAATTTAAGGTTTAATTCTTTAGCAATCTCTTCCCCGCTAAAGCCCCACATCACTTGTAGGATTAACGGCTCTTTATACTCGGTGGGCAATTGCAACATCATTTGCTGCACTTGTTCTTTGGCCAATCTTTCGCTTGGCTCATTAGCGCTGTCATCGGCCACCAAGCCTTCTTCAATCTCTAAAATCTGCGGTTGGTATTTCTCATACAGACGAGCGTTTTCACGGCGTAGGATAGTGACCAACCAAGCTTTGGCGGCTTTTTCATCCTTGAGACTTTCAATCGATTTCCAGGCACGTGAGAAGGTTTCCTGCACCAAATCCTCAGCCACTGTAGGTTGCTTACACAACCAAAAGGCATATCGATACAAGTCATTGGCATAGGCCGATACCAGCTGTTCAAAAAAACGATGTTTATGTGGCATAAGACAATCGCCTCGATTAACGTTTAAAATGTTTTATAAGAAAATGATTGATAAAATTAAAGACCGCCAATCAAGGTAAAAGTTTCACCTGTGCCGGGACTTAACCGCAAAAAAACAGTTTTCCCTTTTCAGTGTCTACTTCGTTCAACTCGATAGCAAATAACTGTTGTAGATTAGGTTTACTCATCACCTCAGTTTTTTCACCACTTGCCACTAGGGCACCATTATCTAAAAGATAGGCAAAATCGGCCAACTGCCAAGCAAGGTTGATATCATGCACACTCATAATAATGCCCAAGCCTTGGGCGGCAAGCTGCTTGAACAAGGTCACAAAATGCACCTGATGTTGTAAATCCAACCCGGTGGTCCATTCATCCAGCAGCAGCCAACGTCCGTCGAAATGCAAAGGCTGCAAGATTTTTTGCGCGGTTTTCTTAAAGTCAACCGATGCCGGTACCGGCCAGATTTGCGCCAAGACACGGGCAATCTGCGCTCTCTGTTGCTCTCCACCAGACAAACTCAACATATCACGATCTGCCAATTCATCCAGATCACAGAGCATTAACAACTGATGAATAATTAACCGCTTCTGTTCATTATTTCGGAAATGCTGCCCCGCTTCGACACCCAAAGCAATCAACTGCTGAACAGAAATGGAAAACGCCAATACCTGCCTTTGTGGCAGCACTGCCCGCTGTGTTGCTAAATCGGTAAAGGAATATTCAGCCAATAACTTTTCTCGCCAAAACACTTCACCACGGCTCGGCTTGATCTCCTTGGCCAGCAGATGCAATAAAGTGGTTTTTCCGGCACCGTTTTTTCCCAGTAAAACATGAATCGCGCCTGCGCTGAAAGCACAATCAACGTCATTCAATAATGGCTGATTATTGATGCTATAACAGAGTTTTCTGCATTCAATGGCGATCTGCTTTGTTTGCGGCAAGGTCATTGTCTTACCCCTTACCATAGCGTTTCATGCGCTGGTTAAACAGCATCAGTAAAAAGAAAGGGCCTCCGAGCAAAGCCATAAAAAGCCCAACCGGCAGCTCACCCGGAGCAAGCAGGGTTTTGGCTAGCAAATCGGCCAGCAACAACAATAAGGCACCGCCCAAAGCGCTGAATGGCAACAACCATTGATGTTGCGAACCAACCAGTAAACGCATGATATGCGGCACGATTAAACCGACAAAACCGATCACCCCGACCAACGCCACGGCGACACCGGTTATCAAAGCGGTGGCGAGCATAACCTGCCACTTCAAAGCCGCACTATTAAAGCCCATATGCAAGCAAATATTTTCACCTAAGGCGAAAGCGTTCAAGGCACGCGATAATCGTACATAAAAAATCAATAACCCCAAAAACAGCAGCGCCATCAACAGCACTTCCGTCCAACTGACATTGGCAAAGGAGCCCATCAGCCAAAACGTCACACTGCGCAACTGTGCATCATCCGAAACACTCACCAAAAGTTGAATCAAAGCACCGGCCACCGCATTCAAAGCCACACCAGCCAACAACATCAATGCAACATCGGTTTGCCCATAACGGGTGGCCAGTGCATAGATAATCGCTGTGGCAATCGCAGCACTGATAAAAGCACCCACCCCTATCTGCAAAAAACCGACCTGCTGCCAAAGTTCCGCTCCCAGGACAATCACAAACACCGATCCCAAAGCGGCACTACTGGAAACACCTATAAGCGCGGGTTCTGCCAAGGGATTACGAAACAACGCCTGCAACCCCACACCGCAGAGCGCCAAAGCGGCACCAACCAAAGCCACCAATAGCATTCTCGGCAAACGCAGCTCCGTCAACAGAAACTGTTGCGTCTGATTAGGGCTGATGAACTCCTGCCAAGAAAAACCAGCCGTTAAATGAAATAACGCTGCGCATAGCGTTATCACAACCAACCATATCGACTTTTGTGACAAGGACACTAGGTTTTCTCCATTTTCGGATGACTGGAGATTGTTTTCTTTGTTTGCCTGACCTGGGCATCGGCGCTCTCTTTTGTAGGATGTGCCGGTGTTTCATCATCAATACGCGGAGCTTTTTTGGTTAACGTCGCTACCAAGGAGCCGTTCCAGATTAATAGGAACCATAACAGATAGAGCCATAATAGAAACAGGGGAACCGCGGCCATAGCACCATAAACTACCGCGTAGGTGGGAAACGCTTTGACATAGGCGGCAAATCCGCTTTTCAGCAGTTCAAGTTCAACCATCGCCATAAAACCTGCCAGCAACGCGACGCGAATCGGTACTCTGACACGAGGAACAAATTTATAAAGTGCGGTAAAACCAAGCCAGGCAAGAATCAAGGGGACAATTTTCAGCCCTGCGGTGAGTTTTTCAATCCAAGGCGTAGTGTCGGCAATTAACGGCAAAGCCATTAAGGATGAACTCAATACCAGACTCATCCCTAATAACAAAGGCCCCAATAAACTGATGCCAAGATAATTGAGGACACTTCGCCACCATTTGCGTTCATTACGCTCCGGCCATAGGCCGTTTAGTTTTTGATCTATTTTCCAAAGCAACATTAAGGTGGTCAATAGCATCACCGCCAAACCCGGCCCTTTTAAAGCTGCCGCCTGCTGCGAAAAACGAACGATATACTCTTCAATGACCGGCTGAGAATCGGGCATAAAATTACGCACCACTTGGTCCATAACCAGCGTTTCAAACGAAGCGAAATAGTGCGACACCGAAAACAGGCTCAACATCACCGCAATGGTCGGCACAATTCCGACCAAGGTGGTATAGGCCAAAATCGCTACCGCATCACTACCCTGATGTTGTTTGAAATGGATAAACACCCTTTGCCAAAATCGCCAATGCAGCACTTGCTTTAACAGCAAAGGCCAGCTTTGATTAATCTGTTCCGATGATGGCATTAAAATGTTTCTCCTTAAAACAAAATTTTTACAGCCGTTTGGCGTAACGGCACTTAAATAGATTTAACAACAACTAGGCTTTGTCAGCATTATCGCACAGTTGAATTTAGCAGTCAGGATACTGTAAAAACAGATTCCTGCTAAAATTAGCCAATTATCATTCAACTACCCACCATTCTGCTACAAGGCTTCTGATTAAACTGTTATGACTGAAAAACAATGGCAATTCTGGATCGACCGCGGCGGCACCTTTACCGATATTATCGCTTTGGACCCCAAAGGCGAACTGCACACCCACAAACTGCTTTCGGAAAACCCGGAACAATATACCGATGCGGCCATTGCCGGTATCCGCCATTTTTTAAAACTAGACAAAACAACAAAAATTCCTGCCGCAAAGATTGCCAGCGTAAAGATGGGCACCACTGTTGCCACCAACGCTTTACTGGAACGCAAAGGCGATGTTACCGCTCTTCTGACCAATCAAGGTTTTGCCGATGCATTGCAAATCGGCTACCAGCATCGCCCGGATATTTTTGCACTTAAAATCGAACGCCCTTTACCGCTGTACCGTGAAGTTATCGAAGTTCCAGGAAGACTTGATGCCACCGGTCATGAAATCGAAAAGCTCGATAAAGCGAAAACATTGCAAGCGTTACAAAACCTGTTTGATCAAGGCTATCGCAGCTTGGCGATTGTTTTTTTACACAGCTATCTGAATGACCGACATGAACAGCAAGTCGCTGCCTGGGCCAAACAAATAGGCTTTCAACAGGTTTCCACCTCGGCGGCCACTTCATCTTTGATTAAATATGTTTCACGTGGAAGAACTACCGTAGTCGATGCCTATTTAAGCCCTATTTTAAGGCGCTATGTTGAGCAGGTTGCAGCCGAACTACCCGGGGTTGATTTACAGTTTATGCAATCGTTTGGCGGTTTAACGTCAGCCGAACAATTTCAAGGAAAAGATGCCATTCTTTCCGGGCCGGCAGGCGGTATTGTCGCCGCGGCCAAAACCGCAGAGCAGGCAGGACTTAACAACATCATCGGTTTTGACATGGGCGGCACCTCAACCGATGTATCGCATTACGCCGGTCAATTCGAACGCAGCTTCGAAACCCAAGTCGCAGGTGTGGAAATGCGGGTACCAATGCTTGACATCCATACGGTGGCGGCCGGTGGCGGGTCAATTATTAGCCGCTTGCATAATGAGTTACGTGTCGGCCCGGAATCCGCCGGGGCCAACCCTGGACCTGCCGCCTACAGACGAGGCGGCCCTTTAACCGTTACCGATGCCAATGTTTTCTTAGGCCGTATCCAAGCTCAACATTTTCCTAAGGTGTTTGGTGAGAAAGCCGATCAAGCGCTTGATACCGCTACGGTTGCCGAGCAATTTACCGATTTAGCCAAACAGCTTCAGATGAGCCCTGAAAAACTTGCCGAAGGCGCTTTAAGTATAGCGGTTGAGCATATGGCTAATGCCGTACAGAAAATTTCCGGCGAACGCGGTTATGATGTCGCCGATTATACCTTGGTCAGTTTTGGTGGCGCAGGCGGCCAACATGCCTGCGCCGTTGCCGATAAACTCGGCATGACCTCGATCCTGCTGCATCCTTATTCGGGAGTCTTATCGGCTTATGGCATGGGCTTGGCACAAAAGCGGATCATTGAAACCGAATCTTATAACCTGCCTTTGACACAGATCTCAGCCAACAGCTTTACACAGCAGCTCCACCAGCAAATCCGTAAAGCGACAATCCAACTTGAAGCACAAAACGACTCCTTACAGACGCAGAACATCCAGCTCCACCTGCAATACCAAGGTAGTGATACCTTGTTGGATATAAGCTATGCCGATGATTTAAGCGTTGCGGATTACCTGCGCCAATTTGCTCAACAACACCAACAAGAATTCGGTTTTATACAAGGCGACACGCCGGTAATGATCAATAGCGTCAGTGTTGAAGCGATAGGCCAGTCACATCAGCAGCAACTATCGCTAACCCATAGAAACAGCCGACAAGCTGAACCGATCGATAACTGCCGCTGTTATTTAGATGGCAAATGGCAGCAGATACCGCTTTATCAACGAGGTGACTTAGGCTCTGCTCAAACGATTAATGGCCCGGCATTGATCTTGGAACCCACCGGCACCCTTCTTGTCAGCCCAAACTGGCAAGCCCAGCTGCAGGCCGATGGTCAACTGCTGATGACCAAGGAATCAATTGCCGAACAATTACCGTTGAATAGGCAGGCCGCCAGATCAGACGCTGATCCGGTGCAACTGGCACTGTTTAATAGTCGCTTTATGGCGGTTGCCGAGCAAATGGGAGTGACTCTGGCAAAAACCGCGCACTCGGTGAATATCAAAGAACGACTCGATTTTTCCTGCGCTTTATTTGATAAAAACGGCCAACTAATCGCCAATGCGCCGCATGTGCCGGTACATCTTGGATCCATGGGCGAATCGGTGAAAACGGTTATTCAAAAAGCGTCTAACAATGCGATTGGAGCCCTAAAACCGGGCGACGCCTATGTGCTCAATAATCCCTATGCAGGCGGCACTCACTTGCCTGACGTCACCTTGATTTCTCCGGTATTTGTCGATGATAAGCTAGCGTTTTTTGTCGCCTCACGGGGTCATCATGCCGATATAGGCGGTAAAACACCCGGCTCAATGCCCGCAGACAGCCGCCATATCAAAGAAGAAGGCGTATTGCTCGACTGTGTTTTAGCGGTTAAACAAGGTCAGTTACAGCGATCCGAATTAGAAAAAATCCTATTAGAAAGCAAGTATCCGGTCCGCAATCTCAAACAAAACCTGAATGATTTACAGGCACAAATTGCGGCCAACCAGCAAGGTATCAACGGCCTCAACACGCTATGCAAACAATTCGGTCTGCAGACGGTGAGTCGTTATATGGACCATGTTTTGGATCATGCCGAAAACGCGGTGAAAAACCTAATCAATGAACTATCCGATGGTGAGTTCTGTTACCAGACAGATCAAAACACGGAGGTCTGCGTAAAGATCACGGTCAATCACCACCGGCAAACAGCCAGGATTGATTTCAGCGGTACCAGCTTACAGCAATACAATAATTTCAATGCGCCCTATGCCATTACCCGAGCGGCCACTCTTTATGTCTTGCGCACGCTGGTCAACCAACCGATCCCACTCAATGACGGTTTTCTACGGCCGATAGATTTACAGGTGCCTGCAGGCAGTATGCTCAACCCTGACTATCCTGCCGCGGTGGTAGCCGGCAATGTGGAAACCTCACAAGTGGTCACCGATACTCTTTATGGTGCCTTACAAATTCAAGCCGCTTCACAAGGCACGATGAACAACCTTACTTTTGGCGATGACACTTGGCAATATTATGAAACCATTTGCGGAGGCACGGGCGGCGGTATTGATTACAACGGTTGTGATGCCATTCATAGTCATATGACCAATTCACGCTTGACCGACCCAGAAGTGTTGGAATTACGCTATCCGGTTCGCTTGGAAACTTTTGCCATTCGCAAAAATAGTGGAGGAAACGGCCTGTTTAAAGGCGGAAACGGCTGCGAAAGGCACTTTAGGTTTTTAAAACCCATGACCGTTTCGATTCTTAGCAATCATCGCAAAGTTGCGCCTTATGGCATGGCCGGCGGAGCAGACGGTAGCTTAGGTAGACAGTATGTGATCAAGGCTGATAACAGCATGAGCGTGGATCTTGCCAGCACCATCACTCTAGAAATGAAAGCTAATGATACCTTGGTTATGCAAACGCCCGGGGGCGGTGGCTATGGTTCGGCCACAGCTAAAGACAAATAATGAGTTAAACTTGGCTGACAATGCCTTTGGCCATTAATTGCTGCAGGGTTTGTTTGGCGAACTCTTGCAAAGCCTTTTGATCAAGCTCTAGGCCCTGACTGATTGCCTCCAACGCCGACTCGGCCGATTGATGATCATTTAAAGCGACCAACCATTGATACAGCAAAGGTGTTAATTCAATAAATTCAATGCTGTCTTTTTGAATATTGCTTACCGGTTGACCGGCATCCATCTGTGCGCATTGACGATAAACCAACAAGGTCGTAGCCTGTTCCGGCTCCTCGGGTTGATAATCTGCTGCCAATTGATGTACCGGCCATTGATAGGCCAAAGGCAACGCCAGTGGCGACAACTCGAATTTGGCCGTCAAATCGATGTTTTGCCAAGGTATCTGACAGGCAATCAAATCCTCCTCTTCGGAGACCGACAACACCAATTCAACCCATTCATAATGCGCCAATTCCAAAAAAAATTCGGGGTCTGTCGGTTGTGGTGAAAATTCATTGTCCAAAAAATCAAGAAACTCCCCGGCTAGCTCATGAAAAAGCGGTGTTTGCGCATTATGTTTAACAAGGAATTCTCGACAAATTTGCTGCCAACGATGCTCACCAATAATCGCTTTACAAACAGGAAACACCTGACTGAAAAGACCATAAAGATTATTGAAAAACAGTTCGGCGTAGATATCCAAACGACGCTGTTCAATCTCTAAGCCATGCTCAGGCTTGTAAGCCCGGTTTTCGGGGTCTCGAATATAGTTTGAAAGCTGCTGTTGCAGCTGCTGAAAAGGCAAAAGTTCAGGTTTTTCTGAGAATTGTTCTGACATAAGATTGCTCTTTAAGCGTTACTCTTTAGGCGGCTTGTTGCTTAGCGGCTTTCTGGTATCGGCGAATCTGCTCCACTTCCAGCATCAACTCGTCAAGTGGAGGAATATTGAAATCCCTTTCCAATAGAGTCGGCACAACACCATGAGTTGCGTAGGTCTTTTCCAGTAACTGCCAGACTTCTTGCTTAACCGGTTGTCCGTGGGTATCGACTTTCAGGTCATCGGCTTCATCAAAGTGTCCTGCCATATGCAAATAGACAATGCGCTCGCTTGGCATGGACTGCATATAGTTTTCAGCATCGTATTTATGGTTGATGGAATTGACATAGGTGTTATTGACATCGAAAAGCAAATCGCAATCGGCTTCGTCCAAGACCGCGTTGATAAATTCCAGCTCAGTCATTTCACTGCTGGGCATGGCATAAAAGGAAACGTTTTCGATTCCGATTTTGCGTTCGAGCACATCCTGAACTGTTCGAATTCTTTCCGCGACATAATGCACTGCATCCTCGGTGAAAGGGATCGGCATCAAATCATATAAATGACCGCTATCGCCGCAATAACTCAAATGCTCTGTAAAGGCACGGATATCATGCCGCTGAAAAAAAACCTTCAGCTTTTTGATATAGTCGATATCCAGTGGTTTAATCCCCCCCAGATCAAGTGACAAGCCGTGACAAACAAACGGATAGCGCTCCGTCAAAGTTCTCAGTTGACGGCCCTGGCGGCCTCCGAAATTAAGCCAGTTTTCCGGTGCAATTTCCATAAAATCGATATCAAAGTCTGGCTGACGCAACACCTCATCGAAAAAATCACGTCTCAATCCCAAGCCGACGCCATGCACCGGATAACTTCTAACGGGATTCTTGGCAAGTTTACTCATGATTGCAACCCTGTTGACTCTGTTTAATGAAAAAGGAATCTGCTTTCAGAAACACTGAAAAATAAAATGGTTGGGTTTGCTCTCTATCAAACGCTGATGGAAATCAAACCGAACCTTTTTATAAATTGGCAAGACACCAAAGATGCTTGCCATAAGTTGGTACTGAGGCCGTAAAACTTAAGACATATTACCGCCGCACTTACCTTCACCGCATTTCATTTCCGGCTGTTTAGGCGCTGGCTGGCCACCACAACGCCCTTCCGGTTGTTTAGGTGCTGACTGGCCACCACAACGCCCTTCCGGTTGTTTAGGTGCCGGTTGACCACCACACTTACCTTCAGCGGGTTTCGGTGCGGGCTGCCCCCCACACTTCATTTCTGCCACTTGCGTATAACCGGCATCCATTTTCTTAAAACCAAACGGGTTTTCAGCCGCCGATGCCACTCCGGTCGAACCAACCATTGCCGCACCCGCTAACTTTAAAAAGTCTCTACGTGTCTTCATTACTCTCTCCATAATGTATTTTATGTTATCAAACAGGCCATCAACGGTTTGATAAACCCACTTAACAAGACCTATTATGTAATCTTTTATTTCAAAAAATTCTTACAAAATAATGAATTTAGCGAACAGTGCTAACTAGAGATTGCAAAAATAGGATTGTCTACAGGCTATGCTCTGACCAAAGAGCGTTCTACCTTTTGTCGCATCTCATCACCTCGTAATTTCACAATCAACAATAAAGCAAAATCCATCGCTGTCCCAGGCCCTCTAGAGGTAATAATGGCGCCGTCTTCGACCACCGCCTGGTCAACCCAGTCATACTTAGCGTTTTGATCTAACTGCAAGGCGCCGGGATAACTGGTGACCTGTTTGTTATCCAGTAAACCCGCTGTTTGCAAAACCTTAGGAGCGGCACAAATCGCTGCGGCGAAGCCTCCTTTTTCGACCGTTTGTTGTAGCTTTTGTTGCACTCTGGTATCTGCATTCAGATAATCGGCTCCCGGCAACCCGCCTGGTAAAACCACCATGTCGTAATCTTGTTGTAACGCCTGATCCAAAGTCATCTGTGCAACCAACTGCACGCCACGGCTTGCGGTAATCACTCTTTCATTGTCAAGGCTCGCGGTGACCACTTCGATATCAGCCCGAACCAGCAAGTCAATAATCGTTACCGCTTCAAGTTCTTCACAACCTTGCGCCAGTGGCACCAAAACTGTTTTTTTCATTTTGCCTCCTCCAGCCGACTTTCACACCGGCAATAAAAAACCACCTATCCAACATACATCAGATAAGTGGTTTCAATCAATAGCAGTGCGCCGGAGCGCAAATCCTATTTTTGCATTTTTTGCGCGATCGCCATCGCCTTAACCAAACGTAAGGCTTCATTCAATTCGAAATCTCGCTCCAATGCCTTATCGACATCAGAAACTTTGGACTTCTTGTCAACTCCATCGGTTTTTTCAGAATCACCGTTTTCTAGGTGTCCGGCCAAATCCTTCTCTTTGACATTGATCAAATCGTCTTTGTTAAGTTTTTCCACCTTAACCAGATCGATCTCCACATCAGGCTTAATACCTTCAGCCTGAATCGAGCGTCCGGAAGGCGTGTAGTAACGAGCGGTGGTGACTTTGATTGCCGCGCCGTTATTGAGTTGTAATAGCGTCTGTACGGAGCCTTTACCGAAACTGGTGCGTCCCGCGATGACCGCACGTTGCTGATCCTGTAAAGCACCGGCGACAATCTCAGAAGCCGAAGCCGAACCCTCATTAATCAAGACAACAATCGGCTTACCATTCAACATATCGCCATTAGCCGCCTCAAAACGCATTTGTGAATTTTGAATACGGCCTTCCGTATAAACAATCAGCCCGTCATCCAAAAAGACATCGGAAACCTGAACCGCAGCATTCAAAACCCCACCCGGGTTATTACGCAAATCAAGAACCAGCCCCTGAAGTGGCTCATTATTTTCTTTTTCAAGTTTCAATAAAGCACTGACCAAATCATTTCCGGTACGCACTTGGAATTGACTGATACGCACATAACCGACACCGTCTTTGAGCATTTTCTGCTTAATGCTTTTAACCTTGATCACGGCACGGGTGATCTCAATTTGCAACGGCTTATCTTCGCCCTTACGCACGATAGTCAGCTTTAATTTGGTGCCCGGCTTGCCACGCATGATTTTAACCGCTTCACCCAGGGTTTTGCCTTTGACCGGCTCCGATCCCAACTTAATGATTAGATCACCTGCTTGAACGCCCGCTTTTTGCGCCGGGGTGTCATCAATAGGCGAAATGACCTTTACAAAGCCGTCTTCCATACCGACTTCCATACCAAGACCGCCAAATTCACCTCGAGTATGCTCTTCCATCTCTTTGTAATCGGTTGGCGGTAAATATGCAGAATGAGGATCCAAACTGGAAAGCATGCCGCTAATCGCGCCTTCCAATAATTTTTTATCGTCGATTTCATCAACATAATCGTGAGAGACGCGTTCGAACACTTCGACAAAAGCGCGCAGTTCCTGTAAAGGAATCGCCTTTTCAGTGTCTTGCGCTTGAGGTTCCTTATCAGCCCATACGGTAGTCCCAACCGCAATGAAAATCCCCATAACTGTACCCGATAGCACGAGCATGAACTTGGTTAACCTTGATGAATGCACATCTCACTCCACTGTCTTTTTTGTTTTATACCCAATTAATTCAGTAACCTAGGTAAAATAACTCAATCGTCGACTAAAAAATATTTGTTCATTATATGAGAACTTTAGGTGACAGATTAAAAGGATTTCTTTAGAATTTAAAGTAAAATAATTATATCCTTATATTTTACAAATGATTACAGAGCGTTATGACTGATATTACTGATCCAAACTTTATTATGAAAGAAGAGAACATCAACAAGGCGTCGAAGGCGCTTAAGGCGATGGGACATCCTCTACGTCTAAAAATTCTCTGTGTTATTGGCGAAAAGGAATTACCGGTGATGGATATTGTTAACAAGGTTGGAACAACCCAAAGCAATATCTCTCAACACATCGATATTCTGCGTGAGAAGGAGATCATCACTTCACGTCGTGATGGCAGTCGCATTCTATGCAAGGTACGAGATCACAATATCCTGCAATTAATGGAAGCGATGCAACAGACTTTCTGTACGATTGAACAATAAGATAACCAATGCGAATGCCGAACAGTGAGGCTGAAAATTAACAGTCTAACCCACCAATAAAGATTGGATTGGCATTTGCATTCTTAGATTGAATTGCTGACGGTCAAGGGATTCCATAGAGCCGGAATCCTGATTATCGCCACGAGCTACAATCTGATCGGGCTGTCTTTGTGAAGGTGAAGACGGTTCAGTTTGGTTTTCATTTAAGTTTTCAGCCGGCTCGTTCTTTTCGTTTCTGTCTTGCTCTGCCAACTCGGCTCTGGCTTCAGTCATCATCACCGATGCTTGCCTTGCCACTTTATAATCTTGTGAAGACGGCTCAGCCGGAGCCATAGCCGCTCGTTGAATAACCATCGCTTTTTGAATGGTCGCTTCCGGGTTACCGGCTACCTTTGATGTATCGATACCCACTTCACCGCCAACGGCATATTTCTTACCGTCAGGCCCGGTCTGATAACTGAAGCTCATACCGGTAGCATAACCACCGGCCGCCGCCATATGTGCCTGTTCATGCGCACGTACTTCTCTATCGCGGGCTTTTAATTGATCCACCACTTGCTGAACCTGTTCCAGCTTATCCTGCTCTGCGGAATTTTCTTCTTGCCCTGCCGTCGGTTGCTGCTTATCTGCATCTACAGAAGCCTGTTCAGCTTGAGCCTTACCCCGATTAGAAAAGTTCGCTGCAGAAGAATCGGTCGGATTAACTGTATTCGCGGTACTTTGATTGGCATTCCCTTTATTTTGCGCAAAGCCACTACTACCTACCATTTGAGGTATATAGCCACTTTCGACACTGTGCGCAGGGGTAATCATCTCGATACAACTCTTAAAAAACCAATTTATACATAAATATTAAACATAAAATCAACTAGTTACAATAGGTATTTTTTCATGGATTTCAATCGTGCCTCTATCTAAAGTGAATAGACAAGGCTTGAGCACAATTGAAAAATAACTGCACCAAGATGGCAATTTTCATAAATTCAGACTCTAGCTCTTGCTGACTTAATCGCAGCAGAATATTTAAAAACCCATTCTTTATGTGACTAAGCCATCCCAGCTGTAACCCAGCGTTAATAAAAGCTTAACGGCAGCTTAAAGTGTTTTAGAGATAATCCTTAGCAAGACAAAAGTGCTACACAGAATTACATTTGGCATAAGCAATGCTACTCAGCATAGGTAAACCACAGTACAACTATAATGTTAAAAGGGGTTAACAATGGAAAATCAAACTTTCTCAAAATTCTTTATCAGCGTCATGGCAGTGTTTGCCATTAGTTTCACAATCGGTCTTTTCGGCACTTTCAACGCCTTATCAAGCCTTTATTAAACGCATCTATTCAAACTTGACTGAATATCGCATGCAATGTGAGAGGAATAAATGGTGGGCCCTCACGGACTTGAACCGTGGACCTATCGATTATGAGTCGAGTGCTCTAACCAACTGAGCTAAGGGCCCCAAGATTGGGAATTACCCGCAAGGGTAAGATAGGATGGCGCTATTATAGCGATTGAAAAACGCTTTGTGAATCAATTCTAGCCGCTCTATTCGCCTTTATTACAAAAGCTTTTCTAAAGTTAAAAAAATAGCCGCAATAGCGGCTATTTTTTTGGTTTTTTTGGAATTAATCCAAGAAACTCTTCAAACGTTCAGCACGACTTGGATGACGTAGCTTACGTAAGGCTTTGGCTTCAATCTGACGAATACGTTCACGTGTTACATCAAACTGTTTACCGACTTCTTCAAGCGTATGGTCTGTGTTCATGCTTAGACCGAAACGCATACGCAAAACTTTTGCTTCTCGTGGAGTCAGAGTGCTTAGCATTTCACGAACGGTTTCGCTCATACCTTCTGAATCCGCCGCATCCTGTGGAGACAGGATATTAGAGTCTTCAATAAAGTCACCCAATGACGAATCTTCATCATCACCGATCGGCGTTTCCATCGAGATCGGCTCTTTGGCAATTTTCATCACCTTGCGAATCTTGTCTTCCGGCATTTCCATCTCTTCAGCTAACTCTTCTGGTGTCGGTTCACGCCCCATTTTTTGTAGCAGCTGACGCTGAATACGATTCAGCTTATTGATGGTTTCGATCATATGCACCGGAATACGGATAGTACGCGCCT
Organism: Thiomicrorhabdus sediminis; assembly: GCF_005885815.1. Lineage (NCBI taxonomy): Bacteria > Pseudomonadati > Pseudomonadota > Gammaproteobacteria > Thiotrichales > Piscirickettsiaceae > Thiomicrorhabdus > Thiomicrorhabdus sediminis. The sequence goes on from NZ_CP040602.1 coordinate 2,056,268, forward strand.
GATCGGCAATCGAACGGGTGATGGCCTGACGAATCCACCAGGTCGCATAGGTCGAGAACTTATAACCACGACGGTATTCGAACTTGTCTACCGCTTTCATCAAACCGATATTACCTTCCTGAATCAAATCGAGGAACTGTAGACCACGGTTGGTGTATTTTTTCGCAATCGAGATAACCAGACGCAAGTTGGCTTCGATCATTTCACGTTTTGCTAAACGGGCATTGTTTTCCGCTTTACTCAGTTTCTTGTAAACCGATTTATAAACAGAAACCGGCATTTTTTCCGATTTCTTGATCATCGCTAAACGTTTCTGAGCACGAACCACATCAGAGCGAGCCGCTTCCAGTTGTTCGGCTTTTTCTGGAACCGCTTCAATAATGCGGTCGATCATATTCATATCGGTTTCTGAACCGACAAAAATTTCCAGGAATGTCTTACGAGGAACGCCGATACCACGTAATACGGTATCCACCACAATACGCTCTTGCTCACGAATCGCTTTAATGCGGTTTTTGATATCACGGATAGTGCCGTTAGAGAACAGTGGTGTGATCTTAATACCGCGCAGATGCTCTACAACGGCCAGACGCTTTTTCGCCGCGGTTTTAGACTCATAGCCATCAGCCGCTTCGGCTGCCAATGCGGCATCGCTTAATTTCTTAAGCTTAGCAAGGAACGCATTCAATTCTTCTTCATTGATACCGTCTTCTTTTGGCTCGTTGTTGTCATTATCTGGCGACAACTCTTCAACCGGTACATCAACGAGGTCTTCTGGACGGATGAAACCTTGCACAACATCGGCAATCTTACCTTCGCCCTCTTCCATTCTCTCGAAAGATTTTAGAATCGAAATTGAGAAATTAGGATAAGCCGCCAAGGCATCAAGCATATCGCGGATACCCCATTCGATACGCTTGGCAATTTCGATCTCACCATGGCGAGTAAGCAGTTCAACCGACCCCATCTCACGCATATACATACGTACCGGATCGGTAGTACGACCAAATTCGCCATCAACTTCAGCCAATGCCGACATCGCCGCTTCAGCAGCCGCATCATCAAAAGCGCCACCTTCCTGTGTTAACAGTTCATCTTCATCAGGCGGTGAATCGAATAATTTGATTCCAAAATCTTTAAGAATGGTCAGAACCTGACCTAACTGATCTTCTTCGATATCATCTGGCAAAACATCGTTTACATCGGCAAACGTTAGATAACCTAACTCTTTCGCTCGCTCGATCAAATCAATTAACTGTTGTTTTCTTTCGACTTTTGTCATGCTTTGCCTCAAATTCTTTTAACAAGTATTTTTGTTAATGAAGGGTTTCGGCCTCTTAAATTAGGCCAAAACGGAAAACCAAACCGCAAATTATACAAAAACCCGACTTAAATATCACTAAATATCGGTTTTTATTTCTGGGTTTTATTGTTATATATTATTAAGTTAGCTAAAGCCGATAATTAGGCTTCAGGCAACCTTAAATGGTTAGCCAATTGCTATTCAGCGATTTTTCGCCAAGGCAATCAAACGCTTTAATTCAGCATCCCCCCAGCCCGACCGGCCAAGGTTTTGTTCATCCAACTGAGTCAATATCGCGGCAATCGCCATTTCAAACTCTGCCAGCAGAAAGGCTTCATCATTTGGCAGCTCGGATTGTTCAACCAAAGCAATCTCTTCACCGTAGCCATTTTGAGCAACGGCATTCAACGCAAATTGCGCATCATATTGGTTCGTTTGCAACTGCTTAACAAATACGCCCAATACTACATAGTCACGATTGACCGAGTTTACAAGGTCCTTAAGAATTTCTTCGCTAAAAAATTCCGCCCAATGTGGTCTTCTAAGCAATAATCTCACCATTTTCAAGGCAATGGTAACGACTTTAATGGCATTTTGCGCCTCAGTACCGGCCTGCTGTTTTTGGTTTTTATAACCACTATTGCTCTGCGCAAACCCCGAACGCACATTCATCTGCTTTTCAACACGCCAAGTAGGCAGCCCGACAATATGAGCAACACCTTCGGCCAATAAGAACTGATACAAGCCTTGCGCTGATTGCACATAAGGCTCGGCTAAAGCGACCAACTGTTGGCGCCCTTCTATGCTATTGACCGGAAAAGACAATTTTCCTTGCAAGCCTTGTAATAAAAACTCGGAAAGTGACAAGGCATTAAGTACGCGTTGATTAAAGCCTGCCACGCCTTCTTTGCGCACCGTACTGTCAGGGTCCTCGCCTTCAGCCAAAAACAAAAACTTGACCGAGCGTTCTTTTTCCATCAATGGCAAAGCTAAATCCAATGCCTTCCATGCCGCTTTCAATCCAGCCTGGTCACCATCAAAGCAGAACACCACTTCATTTACCTGTCTAAACAGAATATCCAGATGTTCCGCAGTGGTCGCGGTACCCAAGGTGGCAACCGCATTACGAATGCCATATTGGGCTAAGGCAACCACATCCATATAGCCTTCAACCACCAGAATATGATCGAATTTCTGGCGACTCTGGCGCATTTCATAAAGCCCATACAAGGTATAACTTTTATGAAAAATAGGCGTTTCCGGCGAGTTAAGGTATTTAGGTTGCTCTTCCGAGGTCAAAACACGCCCACCGAAAGCAATCACACGACCACGTCCATCACGAATCGGAAACATTATGCGGTTGCGAAAACGATCGTAACTGCGATTAGCATCCTTTTCCACCAGCATACCAACTTCGATCAATTGCTGTTTCAGCTTGGCATCGGCTTTCAGTCCGGTCTGCAGACTATCCCAACCCGGTGGCGCGAAACCTATGACAAACTCTTTGGCAATTTCTGGACTCAGTCCGCGTTGACGTAGATAAGCCTTGGCCTGTTCCGAATCGGGGTGATCCCTTAATTGCATACGATAGTATTTGGCCGCCAAATGCATCACATCATAAAGGTCGCGTTGCTTTTGTTGCTTTTGCTGCTGACTTTTTTGCTGCGCCGGAGACAATTGCTCTCGCGGCACCGGCATACCGTATTGCGCAGCCAGTGATTCGACCGCCTCAACAAAACTGAGGCCGTCATAATCCATTAGAAACTTCAGCGCATCGCCGCTGGCACCACAACCAAAGCAGTGATAGAACTGTTTAGTGGAACTGACATTGAAGGAAGGGGTTTTCTCATCGTGAAATGGGCAACAAGCCTTATAACTAGTGCCGGCCTTTTTCAGTGGTACACGCTGGTTAATAACCTGAACGACATCGGCGCGAGCCAAAAGACTCTCGATAAACGAACGTGGAATACTTCCACTTTGTTCTACCATACTCACACCTTATCCACAGAAAAATACACAGACCCTAAAACGCAAAAAACCCGCAAGTGGTCACTTGCGGGTTTTCTTGTTAGCTCAATTCAACAATGAAAAATTAGCCGAGTTTCGCCTTAATCAACTTACTCACTTCACCCATATCCGCACGACCCTGCATCTTAGGTTTAAGCAGCCCCATTACTTTACCCATGTCCTGCATGGTGCTGGCGTCGGTATCTGCCATAGCTTCTTCAATTAATGAGTTGATTTCATCTTCGCTTAAGGCTTGTGGCATGAAATCCTGAATCACAGACATTTCATAGGCTTCTTGCTCAGCAAGGTCTGGACGATCAGCGTCCACATATTGCTGATGAGAATCACGACGCTGTTTCATCGCCTTGTCTAAAATAGCAAGGACGCCAGCATCGTCTACTGTCGTTTGATTGTCGATCTCAACCTGTTTAATGGCTGCTAAAAGCGAGCGAACTACTTGAAGGCGCTCTTTATCTTTAGCTTTCATGCAGGCTTTCATTTCTGCCGTTAGCTGATCTTTCATTGAAGTTGACACTAACTGACCGCCTTAGTACATACGTGTTGTACGACGGTTCTCACGAGCTAGACGCTTAGCTAGACGCTTAGCCGCCGCCGCTTTCATACGCTTTCTAGCCCAAGTAGGCTTTTCATAGAACTCGCGCTTACGAGTTTCTGTTAGAACGCCTGCTTTTTCACAAGCACGCTTGAAACGACGTAAAGCTACGTCAAATGGTTCAGTATCTCTGATTTTTACGCTTGGCATAATATTACCTATAAACTTTTTCTTTAAGAAATTCATGGCCGCTTCACTACCTACGCAAGAAATAGGCAGGAGCAGAAAAGGCGAATTATAAAATTGTAGCCAACTATTTGCAAACTTTTTCAAATGATTTTTATGAGTTTTTGTTAAAATTCAGCCACTTTGAACGCAAACCCATAAGAGTAGAGCATGATTGTATTAGGAATTGAGAGTTCTTGTGACGAAACCGGTGTCGCTATTTATGACACAGATAAAGGCTTGGTAACCCATACTCTTTATACCCAAATGGCTCTGCATGCCGAATACGGTGGCGTCGTCCCGGAACTCGCTTCACGTGATCATATTCGCAAACTGACACCATTGATTCAGCAAACCTTAAAACAAGCCAATCTAGACCAATCCAATCTGAATGGCATCGCCTACACCGCTGGGCCGGGCTTAATCGGTGCCTTATTAGCCGGTGCTTCGGTCGCGCGCAGTATGGCATTCGCCCTAAACATTCCTGCCGTCGGCGTACACCATATGGAAGGCCACCTGCTGGCACCGATGCTGGAACAACAACAACCGCAGTTTCCTTTTATCTGCTTACTGGTTTCCGGTGGACACAGCATGATTATCCGTGTTGATGGCATTGGTCGATACAAGCTGCTTGGCGACACTCTAGACGATGCGGCAGGAGAAGCCTTCGATAAAACCGCCAAATTGCTCGGATTGGGTTACCCGGGTGGCCCGAAAGTTTCCAATCTTGCCCTACAAGGCAACCCCGATCGCTATAAGTTTCCACGCCCGATGATTGACCGTCCTGGATTGGATATGAGTTTTAGCGGCTTGAAAACCTACACGCTTAATACCTGGAATCAGGCGAAAAAGGACAATGATGCCACCGAGCAGACCAAGGCCGATATCTGCCGCGCGTTTGAAATGGCGGTAGCCGACACTTTACGCATTAAATGTAAGCGCGCGCTGGAACAAGAAAACCTCAATCGTTTAGTGGTTTCAGGCGGTGTAAGCGCCAACCGTGAAATTCGCTATCAACTCGACAAACTGATGCAACAACGTAAAGGCGAAGCCTTCTACCCTCGCCTGGAGTTCTGTACTGACAATGGCGCCATGATTGCCTATGCCGGTGCACAACGCCTATTAGCCGGACAAAGCCAAGATCTGAATTTCGCCACCACACCACGCTGGTCACTGGAAGAGCTGCCCGCGGTTTAAAGTGAAATTCATCCCCAATAAAAAGCCGGCAGATGCCGGCTTTTTTAATTTCTAATAATTGATTAGTCGGCTTTATCTTTTGCCGCTTTAATCAAACTCTCTTCACCGCGCAGCAAACGCTGAATATTACTTCTGTGTCGCCAAAAGAGAATCAAGGTCATCACAGCCGTCACGGTAATCCAAGCCTGCTGTTGATCCGGCTCCGCCAGATAGTAAATATAAACAGGGGCAAGGATGGTAGCCACCAAAGCTGACAAGGATGAAATCTTCAACACCTTGGCAACAAACAACCAGGTTCCGGCAACCGCCAGACCGATCGGCAACGATAATCCAAACATCACCCCCAGCATGGTCGCCACGCCTTTACCGCCTTTAAAGCCAAAAAACAACGGATAAAGGTGACCGATAAAAGCGGCAAAACCGACTAAAACAATCGCCAACGGCGCCAGCTCAAGCAGGTGCGCCACTACGACAGGCAACAAACCTTTAAGCATATCGCCAAATAAAGTGATAGCCGCGGCCTTTTTGCCTTTTTCGCCACCGATACGCAAGACATTGGTTGCCCCGGGGTTACCCGAACCATCCAATCTAGGGTCAGGCAGGTTCATCAGCTTGCAGACGATAATTGCCGTGGAAATCGACCCCAATAAATAGGCAACTACAATAAATACGAGTGTTAAAACATCCATTTAACTTCCTTAACCGTCGGATATTTGCATTAAAGAGTGCATGATTTTACTTCAATCAAGGCCAACTCTGCACAGATTCAGACAGGTTTTTTAGCTAAAAGCCGATATAATTGGTTGTTAACTGATCCAAAGGAGACGGCTCATGAACCTCACCTCTCTACTTTATTCACAGCTCGATACCATCTATATCGAAGCCTTGAAGACCCAAGCGATTATCGGCATCTATGATTGGGAACGCGCCAATCGCCAACCGTTGATTTTCGATATCGAAATGGATTTACCGCTGAAATCGGCCGCCATGACCGACGATATTACGCAAACGGTCGATTACAAGACCGTTTGTGACCAAGTGATTGAATTTGTTGAAAACAGCGAGTTTGAACTATTGGAAACACTGGTTGAACAGATCTGTGAGCAGATATTCAGCAAACATCCAACGGTGATGGTGATTCGACTTAAAGTCAGTAAGCCGATGGCGGTTGAACAGACCGATACGGTCGGCTTGAAAGTTACCCGGTGTCGTTAATCTCTTGTAAGGCTTTTTGCTCTTGGGCGGTTTTTTTGATCAGCGGAACGATCTGCTCCATATGCAGGCATGCCGCATGTTCGGTGATTTTATTTAAACCGTTGAAATCATCTTCAAATTGACGACGATTCTGTTTGGATAGATTGCGCGCCACTTTGTTGTATAAGGAGTCGCCATCTGCCAGACGTACCAGCGTAATCAACTGTTCCGGCGCAAGCTGGGTAGAAAACTTCTGAATAATCGCATCATCCGCATAAGCCAGCTTATTGGCCACCGCGCGATAGGCTTTCAATTTTCGGTGTAAATTTTCAGCATCCAAACCGCTTTGACTTAAACGTTGTGAAATCACCTTGCTTAAAGCGGCCGTGGCATCCGCAGTCAATTCAAAGGTCACTGGCCCTATTTCCAACTGATACTCACCACTTTTTGTTTTATGTGCTGAAACTTCCATGATCAACTCTTTGCTTTAATATCGTTGTTAACTGTCGCCATTGCCCAATAAATTTTCAAATGTACTGCGTATTCTCATTGATAAACTCGATTTGACCTTTACCCTCCAGCTCGAACATCTTCATCACTATACGGCGAATGGCATCTTTGGCCTGCTCCTCATCCAACTGGCGTTTGGCTTGCAAATCCATCTCAAGCTGTTTTGCCAAAATGGCACCGGAATTATTAATAATCAAGCTATTTAAATCGTTGTCTTCGGCCACCTGCATCATGACCACCAAATCGGCATTATCCAATTCGTGCAATAATTTCTGTACATCGAGTGCTTTTAATTCCTTAATGCGCAAACCCAATTCAATATAACTGTTTGAGCTAGAGTGTTCCGCACCATCTTCAAGCGCCAACATATTCTGTAAAGTAATATTCAGTAGAGCCACCGAGAAATGATCCAATTTAATGGATGCCGGCCCGATATGCACCAACCACTCATTCTCTTGAACTTTTTTAATACCTACTCGCATAAGCCATCTCTTTCTGTTTGGCGATTGCCTGACTAACTCGGGCCGTTTAGCCGGATTATAAGCTATCCGACAACAACTAATAAGACCGGCTGACATATTTAAGCGCCCGATCAATAATAATTGATTCATTTTTAACATAAAAGCTTAAGCAATATCTTCGCCAATTATTAAATGCCCTAGCCGCCTTGTCGTGTTTATTGCATAATAGGAGCGATAAAAACATGATCATCTTGCTAAGCAAAGAACTCAAAGCAAGATTAAATTAAAACCCCATTTATTTTGCCAAACGCTTGGACAATTTCATGCCTCAAACCCGTAATCGTGTCAAAAGCCTTCCCGAACCCAGTAGCGAAGCCAAAGCCCACAGTCAGCTATTAACCGACAAAATAGTCAAATACCTCAATCGACATAAACAACTGAGCTTTGCTCAATTTATGGAAATGGCCCTTTATACTCCGCAACTAGGCTATTATGCAGGGGGCTTGCCTAAGATTGGCCAACAGGGTGACTTTATTACCGCACCGGAAATTTCCCCGATGTTTTCACGCTGTCTAGCCAGACAAGCCAGCCAAATACTCGAACAACTGGAAACCCCCAATATTATTGAGTTCGGCGCCGGCCAAGGCACCATGGCAAAAGACATTCTGCTAGAACTTAAAGCATTACAGCAACCTCTAGAGCGCTATTACATCGTCGAATTGAGCGCCGATTTACGTCAACGCCAACAAGAGAACCTGAAACAACACCTGACAGAGGACTGGTTTGACAAGGTCGTCTGGCTTGATAACTTACCCAGCAAACCGATTACAGCGGTAATTCTTGCCAACGAAGTGCTTGATGCCATGCCATTTGAGCGCTTACGCATTGAATCCGACCGTGCCTTGCAAGGTTATGTCGGCTGGGATGAAAACAATCAAAAATTAGTCTGGGACTACCAACCGATTACCGAAAAAAACCTGCAGCGTTTCGCCAACCAGCTCATCAAACACATTGGTGAGCCTTCAGAACTTGGCTACGAAACGGAAATCAACCTGAATATCGGTCCTTGGTTGCAGAGCTTGAGCGATATTATCGCCCAAGGCGCCGTTATTCTGATCGATTACGGTTATAGCCGCGATGAGTATTATCAGCCGGCACGCGTTATGGGTACGCTGCGTTGCCACTATCAGCATCGCGCCCATCAAGACCCGTTTTTCTATCCAGGCTTACAAGACATCACTGCGCACGTTGACTTCACCGCAGTAGCTGAAAGCGCTTATGACAGCGGCTTTAAAGTAGCCGGTTATACGACCCAGGCGCATTTTTTGATGGCCAGCGGTTTACTCGACATGGCTCATGACCAAGATGACGATATCACGCTGCAATTAAAAACCGCGCAGCAAATCAAGACCTTGACTCTACCCGATGAAATGGGAGAAACCTTTAAGGTCATTGCCTTAACAAAGAACTTTGATGACAGCTTAAGCGGCTTTAGTATTCGCGACCTGCGCCACCAACTATAATCTTAGGAGATATTATGGACATTTTTCAGGCCGCGATTCTCGGCATTATTGAAGGCTTGACCGAGTTTCTACCGATCTCTTCGACGGGCCACCTGATCGTCGTCAGCCAATGGCTGGGACTGGAGCAAACCAAACAGAACATGGCTTTTGAAGTCATAATCCAAGTAGCGGCGATTATGGCGATCTTCTCGCACTATCGCGAGAAATTCACACCACAACATCTCAACCTGTGGATTAATGTCACGATCGCTTTCCTGCCAATCGCGGCTATCGGATTTTTATTCCACGATGTTATCAAGAGCTTGTTTACTCTGGAGATTGTAGCCTGGTTTTTTATTATCGGCGGTATCATTTTTTTGGTCATGGAATATTTCTATCAGCGCTCAACATCTGTGCGCACCACCGATATAGAAAACCTAAGCCGTAAACAGGCTGTCGGGATCGGGATCGCGCAAATGTTCGCACTGATTCCAGGTACCAGTCGCGCCGGCGCCTCAATTGTTGGCGGCATGCTAGCAGGCCTTGACCGTAAAGCCTCTGCCGAGTTCTCATTCCTGCTCGCCCTGCCGGTTTTAGCTGCAGCCGCCGGTTTGGATTTATTGAAGAACTATCAAGAATTTGTCGATACCAGCTGGACCCCTTTGATTGTCGGTTTTATCATCGCCTATATCACCGCGTATCTGACCATGACCCTATTTATTAAGTTTCTGGAAAATTTCACCTTTAATGCGTTCGGCATCTACCGGATTGCATTCGGTCTGGCATTATTAATCTGGTTTGTCTAAAACAACCGACAACGCTACCGCTCGGCTTTCTCATACCGAGCGGTCAACCCAATCATCCCCCTTAATGCAACACTGTCACAAACTAACCATTTGCAGTAGTATGTGCTAAAGACCCGATATTATCGAGCTGCACAGCCTTAAGGAAAAAGCCGCCAATGATGCAATTCTACAATGCCGAACAAAGCCGTTTAATAGATCGCTTTGCCATTGAAAAACAACATATTCCCGGCTTACTTTTAATGAAACGCGCCGGTTTGTTTAGCTTTCAGACTCTGGAAAAGTTCTGGCCCGACAGCAAGCATTTAACCGTTTTTTGCGGCACAGGCAACAATGGCGGCGACGGTTTCGTTATTGCCCAATTAGCCATGATTGCCGGCTATGATTTGGATGTATTTATTGTCGGTGAGCGTGCAAAAATCAGCAACGAAGCCAAACAAGCGCTGATCGAACTCGAGCAACTCGGCTTGACAATAAAGCCTTTTGATCAAATCCAGGCACAGCAAAGCCTTGCCCAGACCGACCTTGTTATCGATGCTTTGCTCGGTACAGGTTTACGGCAGGCACCTAAGGCCGATTATGCAGACGCGATTGAAATCATCAATCAACATAACAAGCCCGTGCTGGCGATTGATATCCCCAGCGGTCTTTCTGCCGACACTGGCACGGTGTTAGGCCATGCGGTCAAAGCTACCCGAACCTGCACCTTTATCAGCCAAAAAATCGGCCTATATACCCATCAAGGCCAGGAGTTCAGTGGCAAGGTTCATTTTAGTCCGCTGTTTCTCAAACAGAGCAGTTACGAAAATTTCCCGCCACTGGCGCAAAATCACAGTCTGAAACACTGGTTAAAAAAGACACCTAAACGTTTACCCTCACAACACAAGGGCATGTCCGGCAGCGTCTGTCTGGTTGGTGGCAATCACAATATGATGGGAGCCATTCAATTAGCGGGCCTGGCAAGTCTGAGAAGCGGTGCAGGGCTGGTAAAAATCATCACCAGAAAATCACACCTCACCGCAATTACCCAGAATCAGCCGGAGTTGATGTGTTATGACAAAACCGCTATGGCAAGCCAGGCGGCGTTAAGCAACGCTATCGCCATAGGCCCGGGATTAGGCACGGATTTATGGGCACAGCAGCGTTTTAACGAAACCTTGGATTTGCCACAAGCCAAGGTCATTGATGCCGATGCTCTCAAATTATTAGCAGATAACAGCATCTGCCAACAACAAAGTAATTGGGTGCTCACCCCACATCCCGGCGAAGCCGCTTATTTGCTCGGTTGTTCCAATCAGGAAATACAAAATGATCGAGTCAAGGCCGTTAAGGCCTTGCATGAGCGTTATGGCGGCATTATTGTTTTAAAAGGCAATGGCACACTGATTTATGATGGTGAACACTTGGAAATATGCTTGGCAGGCAATCCAGGTATGGCGATTGGCGGCATGGGAGATGTTCTCACCGGATGTATCGCGACTTTTTTAGCGCAAGGCGTAAGCCCTTTCGCGGCCGCTTGCTTAGGCGTCACCCTTCATGCTCATGCAGGCGACATTGTTGCCAAACAGCAAGGGCAAATCAGTGTTTTGCCGTCCGAATTAGCGCAAACCATCAGTCAGTTGCTAGTCTATAGATAGGGAAAACTAAAAGGCCCCTGCAAAGAAAGGGCTTATTTCGGCAGAAAATCGTTTAGCGCTTTAATCTGCTCATAAAGCTTATCTTCGTTCTCAGCAGTAATGGTGATGTGACCCAACTTACGTCCCGCTCTTTCGCTTTTATCGTAAAGATGCAGGTGAGCATTCGGCATTTGCAAGACCTTTTCCACCGGGCCGGTTTCACCAATGATATTAATCATCGCGGCAATTGGCTGACGTGTCGATGTATCACCCAACGGCAAACCGCTAATAGCTCGAATATGGTTCTCGAACTGACAAGTATTGGCGCCTTCAATGGTCCAATGCCCGGAATTATGGACTCTTGGCGCCATTTCATTAGCCACCAAACCATCCAGCGTTTCAAATAATTCCAGCGTTAGAACGCCAACATGATCTAACTCATCAAGCAATTTCTGCATATAGCTTTCGGCTTGTTTCTGCACCTCATCGGAAACATCTCTAGCCGGTGCAACCGTATAACGTAAGATGCCATCATGATGTACGTTCTGTACCAAAGGGTAATAGACATGCTCGTTATTGGCATTACGTACCGCGACAATCGACAACTCTCGCTGGAAAGAGACGAAACCTTCCAGAATCAACTCTCTCCCTCCCAGAGCTTGCCAAGCTTGCTCAGTCTGCTCTGTCTGTTTCAGAACAAACTGCCCTTTACCGTCATAACCTTCGGTCGTGGTTTTTAGCACCGCCGGCAACCCAAGCTCATCAACCGCTGACTTTAAAGCCGCCAGCGAATTAATCACTCTATAGGGCGCACAAGGAATCTCCAACTGATCAAACATGCCCTTTTCACGGCCGCGATGCTGGGAAACAAATAGCGATTTTTCCGCGGGATAAACAGGGGTGGTTTTGGCGATTTCACGCACCTGTTCGACCGAAGTATTTTCACTCTCATAGGTGACCACATCGGCAAACTCGGTTAAACGCGCAATCGAGTCGACATCATCAGCCTGAGTAAAACAGTGCCCCAACAACGCCGATGGCTCATCTGCGCTCATCGCATAGAAACCAAACTTTTGGCCTAGCGGATAACCGGCGATCGCCATCATTCGACCTAACTGGCCGGCACCCAAAACACCAATGCGTTTTGTAATTGGGGTCATAACTGAATTCTCCAAAAACTATTAAAAGCGACTTATTTAAAACTTAACTTCTCAAAAGCCATTAAAAGCTGTGTCGATAAACACTTTTTCGGTTAACAAAATAAAGCGCTAAAAAAACAAAACCGTAATGACGGGCATTTTAACAAACTCCCTATCATTACGGTTCTAAACTTTAGGATCGATCCATAGCTCAACAATCAGAGCCTGGAATTTTCGCGACTAGATACGCGGATCTGGGCTTTCCAATACCGTATTAGTCTGTGTATTGCGGAAATCATGCAGCGCCTTGCGAATATCCGCATTTTGATTGGCCACGATTTGTGCCGCAAGAATCCCAGCATTTTTGGCTCCGGCTTCACCGATTGCCAAAGTACCTACCGGCACACCACCGGGCATCTGCACAATGGACAATAAAGAATCTTGACCACTTAAGGCTCTTGATTGAACCGGCACACCTAAAACAGGCACTAGCGTTTTTGCCGCCACCATTCCCGGCAGATGCGCAGCACCGCCAGCACCGGCAATAATCACTTGCAGACCACGCTGCTCAGCTGTTTCTGCATATTCAAACATCAAATCAGGAGTTCGGTGCGCAGAGACCACTTTGACTTCATGTGGAACATTGAAGGCACTAAGCATTTCTACAGCATGTTGCATAGTCGGCCAATCCGACTTGGATCCCATAATAACACCAACTAAAGGCTGATTTGAGTCACTCATGTTTGTCTACCATAATTCTGGAAAAGCGGTCAATCTTACAAGTAATGATCAAAAAGTCAAGTAATTAGATACGCGCACAAGTCAAAATAAGTCATTGAGAATAAAGCAATAAGATATTTTTATTACGATTCATATCAAACAGGCTTATCTATTGCTAGAATGACTCAAAGTACCACACAAGGCTTTCAACACATGAGAATTCTAGCCCTACTGTTCAGCATCACTTTTCTGCTTAGCGCATGTTCCGACCAAAATGACAATGTCGCAACGCCCAAACTCTCCACAGACAAAAAGCTAGAAAACATTGAATACCGGTTCGCTATCCACCCTTTGCATAACCCGACAAGACTGTTTGATGTATTTAATCCGTTGATGGATTACCTGAATGCGCGAATGCCTGGTGTCACCTTTAAGGTTGAAGCCTCCAGAAACTATGCCGCCTTTGATGACAAACTGGTCAATGCAGAAGTGCCTTTTGCCCTGCCGAACCCATACCAGACATTATTGGCCATAGATAGCGGCTATCATGTTATCGCCAAAATGGGTGATGACGAAAATTTTAAAGGTATTATCCTGGTGCGCAAAGACAGTAATATTGAATCGCCGCTCGATCTCAAAGGCAAGACGGTCAGCTACCCTGCTCCAACGGCATTAGCGGCAACCATCCTGCCCCAGTATTATCTGCAAAAGCACGGCCTGGATATCAACAAAGACATCTCCAATAAATATGTCGGCTCTCAAGAATCATCGATTATGAATGTATTCTTGGGTACGACCGCTGCCGGGGCTACCTGGCCACCTCCTTGGAAAGCGCTCTCAGAAGAACGCCCGGAACTGAAAAAACAGCTCAAAGTCATTTGGCAAACCCAATCATTACCGAATAACAGTGTCGTTGTCAGAAATGACGTCAATCCCGAGCATGCCGAACAGGTACGTCAATTATTGAGCACATTACACACGACCGTGGAAGGCAAACAAATTTTGGCAGGCATGTACTTATCTAAATATGAACTGGCGGACAATGCCACCTACAGTATAGTGCGTAACTTTACCGAAGAGTTTTCCAGAACCATACGGCCCTTACAATAGAGACCTAGGAAAATAATTACCTTTTTTTTCATAGAACTATTGTGGTAAATAGTTAATAATTGAATCCTTAAGAGACGGCACTCCGTATAGACTAGGCCAGAAATTTACTTCAGATTCAAATCGATAGGCATACAAATACGCATGAAACCCCGCAAATGGCATCATTCAATTAAATCACGGTTAATTCTCGCGGTTGCCCTATTGCATGCGATTTTGATGACGATCTTTGTCACCGATCTGGTACATAGACAGCAAAGCTTTCTTGTCGAAGAGTCTACCCAGTCAACCATGGGGATTGCCAAAACACTTGCCACCAACAGCATTCCCTGGGTGTTGTCGAGTGACTTAGCGGGTCTTGAAGAGATCATGCGCTCCCAAAGCCAACAACCGAATCTGGTTTTTGCGATGATCACCGATAAACACGGCAAAATCATTGCCTATCACCACAAAGAAGTGGAAACCAGCCAGCACATCGGTAAATACATCAATAGCGACATACTTGATAAGGCCTCACAGAATCTCGAGTTGGCCATTTTTCAGGACTCTCCCAGAGAAATCGATATCGCCGCCCCCATTACCGTGAATAATGCATTGATCGGCTGGGCACGTATCCACATCAGCCGCAAACACATTTTCGATAGCATTCAATTTATCACCATTGAAGGGTTGCTCTATACACTGGCCGCTATTCTAATCGGAACCTTTTTTGCCTGGCGTCTCGGAAACGGCTTAACAAAAGGGATATACAGTTTAATCTCAACCACCCAGAAAGTGCGTGCCGGCGAACGCGACATCAAGGTATCAATGGACCGTAAAGACGAGCTGCAAACCTTGTCGAATAACTTTCAGGCCATGCTCAACAACCTAAACAACAAAGAAAAAGAGCTTTTTTCCGAGAAAGAACGTTTGGAGATCACCTTAAAATCCATTGGTGACGGTGTCATCACCACCAACAAAGATGGCTTGATCACCTATATGAACCCGGTCTCAGAAGTACTGACCGGCTGGAGCAATTTTGCCGCAGAAGGCATCCATATCGAAAAAGTCTTCAAAATCTACAACGAAACGACGATGGAACCGGCCTTCAATCCCGCGCTTCGCAGCATGCAACAGCAAAAGATTATCAGCCTCACCAACCACACCGTATTGATTAATCATGCCGGAGAGAAAATCTCGATTGAAGATTCCGGCGCACCGATTGTCGATAATAAAGGCGAGATCGTCGGGGCCGTATTGGTATTCCATGATGCCACCGAAGCGCGTCAGCTTCGCAGCAAACTGACTTGGCAGGCGATGCATGACACCTTGACCGACCTCTATAATCGTCAAGCGTTTGAAAACCGTTTGGAGCAATTGATTGAACGCAATCTTGAAGACGACACCTTACAGCATTGTTTGATCTATATCGATCTGGATCAGTTTAAGGTGGTAAATGATACGGTTGGCCATTCCGCCGGTGACGAACTGCTTAAGCAAATCGCCACCATCATGGAAAAACAAGTGCGCGAAAGTGACTTATTAGCGCGTATCGGTGGCGACGAGTTCGCCATTTTATTGGAAAATTGCAATGTCGAGCATGCTGAACGCATCGCTGAAAAAATCCGCGTTGCGGTATTCGCCCACCGGTTTATCTGGGAAGATCGTGTTTTCGATATCGGCACCAGTATCGGAATCACCCTGTTCCAAGGCGCAATGAGCAAAGCCAATATTATGAGTCAGGCGGATGTCGCTTGTTATATCGCTAAGGAACAAGGTCGTAATCGAATCCATATCTTTAGAGAGGACGACCAGACGCTTAACCAAGAATTCTCCACTTTGGACTGGGTTAACCGCATTAAGCGCGCAATTGAAAACGAACACTTTATGCTGTTTGCCCAACAAGTCATTCCGTTACAGAAAGAATCCGACAAGAAGAGTCTGGAGATTTTGGTGCGTCTGGAAGACGAAGACGGTCAGATTATTACGCCAAACCAATTCCTGCCCGCCGCCGAACGGTTTAATCTGATGTGGCGTTTGGATATGTACATTGTCGAAAAATCCTTCCAATGGCTGAAAATCCATGCCGATAAGATCGAACGCCTAAATATCAATATATCGGGTCAGTCATTGAACAATGACGCCTTTATCGAAAGCTTATTGGAAATTCTCGCTAAGGACCCGAAAATCAACAGCAAGGTCTGTTTCGAAATTACCGAAACCATCGCCATCACCCATATGTCGGCCTGTATTTCGTTTTTGAACCGCATCAAACATCAAGGTTGTATGCTTGCATTGGATGACTTCGGTGCCGGCTTTTCATCGTTCAGCTGGCTGAAATCACTACCGGTTGATTTCGTCAAAATCGATGGCAGCTTTATTCTCGATGTTATGCAGGATAAGGTGGATGCCGCGATGGTTCGTGCAATCCATCAAATCAGCGATGAAATGAACATTCAAACCGTGGCCGAATTTGTCGAGAACAAAGAGGTAAGCGACTGGCTTGCCGCAACCGGTATCGACTATGCCCAAGGCTATTACTATCACAAGCCAAGCCCACTGGAAAACATTGACTTCTAAGCCAGCTGCTCATCAATGTTCTCAGAGTTCGCCACACTCCCTTCCTCCTGAAACAGATAAACGCTGTTACCCTGCAGGCGCTTAGCGAATTTCTTCGCTTTGGTCGCCATAGAAGCGACTTGCTGAGCATGCTGCACCTGTCCGGCAGACAATTCGACAACGCCAATAGATAAGGTCATCACCGGAAAAAATTGTGTCACACCATCACGGCCGCGACCTTCAATGCCGCCTCGCTGCTGATCTTGCAAGCGATAGAAATCCTTAATTCGTTGCTCGAAACAGCGAAGAATCCTACTCGCCCAATGCTGATAATGCTCAATATCGAGCCCCATCACGACAAAATCGTCACCACCGATATGACCCACAAAACTCTGCGCGCTACTGATTTGATGCTGCGGCACGGTTTTATTGATGATATCGGCAATCAACGAAATGACGTTATCGCCCTCTTCAAAGCTGTAATAGTCATTAAAGGGCTTGAAATTATCCACATCGATATACATGACAAAGAATGCCTGCTGAAGCGCTATCCAACGCTTAAGCTGTTTTTGTATCGGCACATTGCCAGGCAGGCCGGATAAAGGGTTGGCATGCTGAGCACTTTGGACTTTTAAGTCGGTGATCTGTCTCAACAGGTCTCGAAAATTACCACAGCCGAGATATTGGCCGTTTTTTTCGATAATAAAAGCATCTTTAGTGAAATGATGTTGTCCGTCGGTGACCAAACGGCTCAATTCCACCAGGGATGAACCGGCATCAACAACTATCGGTTTTTTATCCATAATCTTGGCAACAGTCTTTCGTCCATGCAACTCCTGACCAAATTTCCTTGCCAGTAAATCCATTAAATCGCGACGCCAAATCATGCCCTGCACAATCCCTTTATCAACCACCGGGAAACAGTCGGTATCAGGACGCTGCAAAAATTGCTCGGAAACACTATGCAACAATTGCTCACTGCTGACGGAAGGATACTCGATCGCCAATCCCTCCACCGTCTCATTCTGCTGCAAGACCACTTTGTTGAGCGGTGTTTGCGGCCACTGGTAAAGCAATTGATGATTGATTTCCATTTCCGGCTTTTTAAACAGATAACCTTGCACCAAATCGACACCGAGTTCGGTTAATACTTCCAATTCGGATTCCGACTCGACCCCTTCGGCAACCACGCGGGTACCCATGCTTTTAGCCAGTGTCAGAAGCGTTTGCATAAAAATGCGCTTATCATTATCGAGATGAATATCATTGACAAAATGGCGGTCAATTTTGACAAAATCAGGACGCACTTCCGACCAAACCCGCAAGCCGTTATAACCGCTGCCCAAATCATCAATCGCCACTTTAAAACCGATCGAGCGATAATAATTAATCGCTTCAATGAACAGTTCAAAATCCTCTATCGGCTGCAACTCGGTAATTTCAATGACCACGCGCTCCGGCGACAAGCCGAAATACTTCAAGGCCTCCAATGTCACTCCCTTTTGGTGAGCGGAGTTCAATACGGCATTTACCGAAATATTTAAAAACAGATGCAATGGTTCATCTTCCAGCGCCTGTCTGGCAAATTCGGCAATGGTTGAAACCCGGGCAAAGTTGTCCAGCTCATAAAGCACATTATGCTCTTCGGCAACGCCAAAAAGGTTTAGCGGATGATACAAAGGTGAAGCCAAAGGCCCTCTCACCAACCCCTCAAAGGCACAGATTTTTTTACGCTGTAAATCAATAATCGGCTGAAAAACACACTGCAACTTCTGCTGGGAGAATATCTCCAATAACTCACGCCCCAATTGGCTCTGCTGCAACAACAAGTTCTGCGAGGCATTGAGATTGATGGTTTGTTCAATTAAAACCGATAAATTAGGCATTGATCTGAGATCCATCACTTATTCCAAATCCAGTGAAAATATTGCCGCCATGATAAAAAACCGCGATGACAAGCAGATGACACTGAATTGACAGTGTCGTGACAAGAACCAGCAAAAAGCTATTTTCAGCCTCGGCTTGAACCCCATAAGCAAATATTGGATAATAGCGCCATGCGCCGATTTGATATCAGCTTGCGGGCGCTATATAAAAGTACGGCTAAAGCGAGGAACCCTCCTTTATTATTTGTTCCCAGCAGCATTCCGTACCTCGTTTTTTATTTCCATTTCGAGGAATCCGTTATGACAAAAACTACAGTATTTACTTCTGAATCGGTTTCAGAAGGCCACCCAGATAAAATCGCCGACCAAATTTCCGATGCGATGCTTGACGCCATCCTGAAACAGGACCCTAAGGCTCGTGTTGCCTGTGAGACCTTTGTCAAAACCGGCATGGTTATTCTAGGTGGAGAGATCACTACCGATGCATGGGTTGACCAGGAGGAATTGGTCCGTAAAGTGGTGACCGATATCGGTTATAACCATGGTGATCTCGGCTTTGACGGTGCGACCTGTGCGGTATTGTCCTCCATCGGTAAACAGTCGCCTGAGATCGCCATGGGGGTTGATGACACCGAAGACCATGAACAAGGCGCCGGTGACCAAGGCTTGATGTTCGGTTATGCCACCAATGAAACCGAAGTACTGATGCCGGCACCGATTTATTATTCGCATCGTTTGATGGAACGTCAGGCGTTTGTGCGTAAATCCGGTCGTCTCGACTGGTTGCGCCCGGATGCGAAAAGCCAGATCAGTTTACGTTATGAAAACGGCCAGCCGGTCGGTATCGATGCTGTGGTATTATCAACCCAGCACGGCCCGGAAGTTGACAATAAAACACTGCGTGAAGCGGTGATGGAAGAGATCATCAAACCGGTATTACCGGCAGAATGGTTACATAAAGAAACCCAATTCCATATCAACCCTACCGGCCGTTTCGTTATCGGCGGCCCTGTCGGTGACGCCGGTTTGACAGGACGTAAAATCATTGTTGATACCTACGGTGGTATGGCTCGTCACGGTGGTGGCGCTTTCTCCGGCAAGGATCCGTCAAAAGTGGATCGTTCAGCCGCTTATGCGGGACGTTATGTCGCGAAAAACATCGTTGCCGCCGGTTTGGCGGATAAATGTGAAATCCAGGTATCTTATGCCATCGGTGTTGCCGAGCCGACTTCGATCAGCATCGATACTTTCGGCACTGAGAAAGTCGATATCACACTCATCGAGCAACTGGTTCGCGAGCACTTCGACTTACGTCCAAAAGGTTTGATCGCGATGTTGGACCTTTACCGTCCGATTTACCAGCAAACCGCTTCTTACGGTCACTTCGGTCGTGAGCTGGATGATTTCACCTGGGAAAAAACAGACAAGGCCGACGCTTTACGCCGAGATGCCGGGCTGTAATACAGCCAAACAATCAAGCCGCCTGAAGGTCTTACCGCTAGCGGCTTGATCCAAACAAGAGAGAGTTTATGAAATCTCAACAAAAATACGAACAGAAATTTAGTTTAGAATTTTTTCCGCCGCGTACCGAAAAAGGCAGTGAAAAACTCAAAACCGTTGTTGAAGAACTGGGCACACTAAACCCGGAATATATGTCGGTGACATACGGTGCTGGTGGAACCACTCAGGAACGTACCCTGGAAACCGTGCGTTATATTCAGCAAAACACCAACTTTGATGCAGCGCCGCACTTAACCTGTATTGGGGCCAGCGAAGAAAGCGTGACCGAATTGCTTGATACCTATGAAGCCATGGGCATCAAACGTATTGTTGCTTTGCGTGGTGATTTGCCGTCGGGAATGATGGACCCGGGTGAATTCAAATACGCCAGCGATCTGATCAGATTTATCAAAGATACCCGTGGTGACACCTTCAAACTGGAAGTCGCCGCCTATCCGGAAACCCATCCACAGGCGCGTAACTGCGAAGTCGGAATCAAATGGTTCAAGCATAAGGTTGATCAAGGTGCGGATTCGGCGATTACCCAGTACTTCTTTAATGTCGACAGCTATCTGTACTTTATCGACAACTGTGAACGCCATAATATCGATATCCCGATTGTGCCGGGTATTATGCCGATTACCAACTATGAAAACCTGATCCGTTTCTCGGAAGGCTGCGGTGCTGAAGTGCCTCGCTGGTTAAAATGCCGTCTGGAAAGCTTTGAAGACGATCTGGCCAGTCTGCAAGACTTCGGTAAGGAAGTGGTGATGGACTTGTCGCAACGTTTACTTGACGCGGGAGCGCCGGGGGTTCATTTTTACAGTATGAACAGCACTGAGCCGACTTTGGAAATCGTCAAATCCTTAAGCTTTAAATAAGTCGAACACATTTCAGGTGCCGCCGTTTCATGCGTATCTCCAGACTTTATATTCCCGCTGACTACCAGGCTCGGCAGTTATTGTCATTAACTGCCGAGCAAATCCACTATGTGCTCACCGTACTTCGCCTCAAAAACGATTTCAAGGTCGAGCTGTTTAATGGTTACGGACAAGTCGCACAAGGTCGTTTACAGGTTCAGGGCCGCCGCCAGGCCGAGGTCTTTATTGATGAAGTCGCCGAGGTAGACAACAACTCACCGCTCAACACTTTGCTGGTGCAATGTATCTCCCGTGGTGACCGCATGGATTACAGCATTCAAAAAGCGGTTGAACTCGGGGTTCATCATATCCAACCGCTTTTCAGCGAACGTTGCGAGGTAAAACTTAGCGGCGATAAGCTGGAAAAACGACGCCAGCAATGGCAAACCATCGCCATCAACGCCTGTGAACAAAGTGGCCGCACCCACGTACCGGAAATCTTGCCGATTATCGACTTTAGTGACTGGCTGGAACAGCTCAATGGTGCGGATAAAGTCCAAGGCTTTGTTCTCGACCCTTATGCCGAGTCACAATTAAAGCAGCTCAGCCCGCCCGATTTTGAGCAAAATATCCAAATTTTGGTGGGGCCTGAAGGCGGCCTCAGTGAAAGTGAAGTCGAACAAGCCCGTGCCCACGGATTGACAGCAATCCAATTGGGCCCTCGAATCTTGAGGACAGAAACCGCAGGCCCGGCCTTACTGGCGATTATGCAAGCCCTTTGGGGAGATTTTTAAGCCGCTCTGCCTCAAAATCCAGCTAATTGAAAATAGGCTTTTCAAAGCAAGGCCTATCTCACGTATAATAAAAAACACTAACCATAAACCGAAGATTCGAAGAGATTATCTATGTCGTTAACTACGCAAGTACCGCATCTAAAAACCGCCCTTAAAGGTCCGCTTCTGGAACTGGAGAAACACTTTTTAGATAACCGTGCACAAATCGAATCTTGGTTTCGTAAACAGTTTAAAAACACCCCTGCACCGTTTTACGCTTCGGTCGATTTACGTAATGCCGGCTATAAACTGGCACCGGTGGATACCAATCTGTTTCCAGCAGGTTTCAACAACCTCCATCCGGATCTACGCTCTTTAGCGGTTCATGCCGCACAAACGGCAGTCACTCAAGCCTGCCCGATTGCCGATGGCGTATTGATTATTCCCGAGAACCATACTCGTAATACCTACTATCTGGAAAACCTTTACTCATTAAAGGAAATCATCGAAGCGGCCGGTTATGAAGTGCATATAGGTTCTTTAATGGCCGATTTAACCGAGCCGATGCAAATCGATTTGCCTTCCGGCAACCAACTACTGTTAAAACCGATTGAACGCAAAGATGATCGCGTTGGTGTCGAAGGTTTCTTTCCTTGTGCGGTATTACTGAATAATGACTTATCCGGCGGCCGTCCAGAAATTCTGGAAAACATTGAACAGACGCTATTGCCGCCTTTGGAACTGGGTTGGGCCGATCGCTACAAAACCGAACACTTTGCCCATTACTCGGTGGTGACTAAAGCCTTTGCCGAAATGCTCGGGCTTGATCCGTGGCTGATCAACCCGACTTCGATCTCTTGTGGTCCGATCAACTTTAAGGAGCGTACCGGTCTGGAAGAGCTGGCAGGCACGGTAAACAAGGTACTGGAACAGACACAAAAAGATTACGATGCCCACAATATCGCTTGTAAGCCGTTTGTTATTGTGAAGTCCGACAGCGGTACCTATGGTATGGCGATCATGTCGGTCAACAGCGCCGATGACGTCTTGAACCTCAACCGCAAACAGCGCAATAAAATGGCCTCAGTCAAAGAAGGTCTACAGGTTGAGCAGATGCTGGTGCAAGAAGGGGTTTATACCTATGAGAAAATGGATGATGCGGTTGCCGAACCGGTTGTCTATATGATCGGCAGTCAGGTCATCGGTAGCTTCTATCGTGTCCATACAGGTAAAACCGCGACAGACAACCTGAATTCGCCGGGAATGCACTTTGAACCTTTGTCATTTGCCGAATCTGGGGTTGTACCGGATGAAACCCAAAACCCGGATGCGTCACCTAACCGCTTCTATGCTTATGGGGTAATTGCTCGTCTGGCACTGTTGGCGGCAGCAAGAGAAATCGCCGAAGCGAAAGGCTCACTTACCCAAATTGATGCGATATAAGCGCATCCACTTGCACACCAACCAATTAAAAAAAGGAAAAGCGATGAGTTTAAATGTCGGCATAGTGATGGACCCGATTGAGAATATCAAGCCACATAAAGACAGCTCATTTGCCATGCTTTTGGAAGCACAAAGACGCGGTCACAAGCTGTTTTATATGCAGCCAGAAGACATCTATCTTAAAAATGCAGAACCGAATGCGCTGATCAGCGAATTAAAGGTCTGGGACAGAGCAAAAAGCGAACAGTATTACGGTTTTGGTGCCAGCTACGATATAGCGCTAAAGGAACTCGATATCATCCTGATTCGTCAGGACCCGCCGTTTAATAACGACTATCTATACAGCACGCATATGTTGGAGCTGGCCGAAGCCCAAGGCGTGCTGGTGGTCAATAAACCGCAAAGCCTGCGTGATGCCAATGAAAAGCTATTTGCCAGCTGGTTCCCGGCATGCATACCGCCAACTCTAGTCACCGCCAATGCCGATAAATTGCGTGAATTTGTCCAGAACCATCAAGACACCATTCTCAAACCGCTTGATGCGATGGGCGGTGCATCGATTTTTCGCGTTCGTCAGGATGATCCGAATATCAGTGTGATTATTGAAACCATGACCAACCATGGCCAGCATCACATTATGGCGCAAACCTATTTACCGGAAATCAAACAAGGCGATAAACGCATTTTGCTGATTAACGGCGAACCTTTGGATTACACTTTGGCTCGCATTCCTGCCGAAGGTGAAACCCGAGGCAATATTGCCGCTGGCGGCAGCGGGGTCGGTATGCCGATTACAGAACGAGAGCGTTGGCTATGCCAGCAAATCGCTCCGGTTTTACAGGCCAAAGGCCTTTATTTTGTCGGCCTCGATGTAATTGGTGACTATATCACCGAAATCAATGTCACCAGCCCGACCTGTATTCGAGAACTGGATACACAATTTGATCTCAATATCGCTGGTCAACTCTTCGACTGCCTCGAAGCACAATTGGCTGAGCGCATCTAGTCAGCCGAGTTAGCATGCCAACCCTAACAGCTCATAGCGCTTACTTGTTTATGTCCACTCGATTGACAGCATTAAAAAAACTATTGGTTTTATCGCTATTTGCTTTATTACTGAGTGCTTGCGATAAAGCCGCCGTGCCGATTAAAGCGCAATTTCTGGTTTTTGGCACTCAAGTTGACATCACCATCTACCACAGCGACAAACAGACCGCCAACCAAGCGATCCACCAGGTAGAACAACGCTTTCAACAGTTCCACAAAGCGTGGCATGCTTGGGAAAAAGGCGGCATTGTCAGCAAAATCAATCAAGCGATTCAGCAACGGCAAAGCATTGTGGTTGATAACTCGGTTAAACAATTTATTATCAAATCCCAGCAACTCTGCCAACAAAGCCAAGGCCTATTTGACCCGGGTATAGGCTCACTCATCGCCCTATGGGGTTTTCATAGTGACAAATGGCAAGGCCCACCACCTGCGAAACAACAAATCAACAATTGGTTGGCACAGTCGCCGTCCATTCTCGATATTCATTTCAACGGCCAACGGCTTGTCAGTGACAATCCGTATGTGAGCCTAGATTTTGGCGGCAACGCCAAAGGGCTGGCAATCGACATAGCCTTGGAGACCCTGCAAAACCATGGCATTGAGCATGCATTGGTGAGCATAGGCGGCGATATGAAAGCCTTGGGAGAAAAAGATCTTGAACATAAACAACCTTGGCAAATTGCCATTCAAGACCCTAAAAACCCTAGCCGGGCAATTGCCAGCCTTAGCTTACAGGGCGGTGAAAGCGTGGTAACCTCTGGGACTTACCAGCGCTATTTTGATTGGCAGGATCAACGTTACTCGCATATCCTAAATCCAAAAACCGGCTACCCGGCGCAAAGCTTCGCTTCGGTAACGGTTATCTTCAGCGATGCGACCAGCGCCGATTCGGCCGCAACCGCTTTATTGGTGGCAGGTCCCGAACACTGGCAGGAGATTGCTCAGAGTATGGCCATTACCAAGGTGTTTGCGATAACCCAAGAGGGCAAAATCATACAAACAAAAGCCATGGCGCAGCGTGTGAAACTGCTATAATTCGGCTTATGAAGCAGATAAACTCCCTAGAACACCATTTTCTTGTCGCCATGCCCTCTCTTGACGATAGCTGGTTTGAAAAAACCGTTATTTACTTGGCGGAAGACAATGAACACGGCTCCATGGGGTTGGTAATCAACCAACCCCATAAATTGGTTGTGTCCGATCTACTGGAACACTTTGATTTATCGGTTGCCAACAGCAACGACATCAATAATCAAATAGTGCTTACCGGAGGTCCGATTGATGGTGAACGCGGTTTTATTCTGCATCAGGACCGCCATGAGTGGAAAAGCTCAATGCACCTGCCGGATAATATTTCGATGACGGTTTCCGAAGACTTCCTGAAGGCACTGAGTGATAACGAAGTCGATGGCGACTTTCTTGTCTGCCTTGGCTTTGCCGGTTGGGAACCCGGTCAATTAGCACAAGAGATACAGGAAAACTGCTGGCTGACCATTCCGTTTAACCAAAGCCTGATGTTCGAGACCCCGATTGAACAGCGCTGGCAGGTTGCACTGGGTACCTTGGGCGTTTCTCCTGAATTTTTAAGCCGCGAGGCCGGCAATGCCTAAACGGCAGAAACAAGATATCGAAGGCATTGTCATCGGGTTCGATTTCGGCCTGCGTCGAATAGGTGTGGCAATCGGGCAGACCATTAGCCAAACCGCTACTCCGGAAGCGATTGTCGCGAGTCAGGACGGCAAACCCGACTGGCAGCATATCAGCGCACTGTTTGAAAGATGGCAACCCGAAGCGATTGTTGTCGGTCTGCCGATGCGATTGGATGGCAGTGAACAGCCACTAACACAACCGGCACGCAAATTCGGCCAGCGTTTAAGCGGACGTTATCAGCGCCCGGTTTTTTACATCGAAGAACAATTAAGCTCTGTGGAAGCCGAGAACCGCGCAGTAAAACAACAACATATCGATGACCATGCGGCACAAATTTTATTGGAAAACTGGTTACAATCTGCGTAGCGAACTGTTTAAATAACGCATAATAGCAACCGATTTCAACCATCTTAGGTTAGGATTTCTAATGTCTGAACTCAATATTGATGTTCCACAACTGATCGAACAGATTAGCCAACAATTACAAAGCCGTTCGATTTTCACCAGCCCACCGAAAATGATTGGTATCCGCACAGGTGGCGAATGGATTGCCCAAGCCCTGCATGAAAAAATGCAACTACCGGATGAACTCGGGGTTATCGATATCGCCTTTTACCGCGATGACTTTTCCCAAAAAGGTCTGTCGCCATCGGTAGCACCGTCACATATTCCATGGCCGATTGATGATCAACATATTATCCTGGTTGACGATGTCCTCTATACCGGACGCACCATTCGCGCGGCGCTAAATGAGATTTTTGATTTCGGTCGCCCTGCCAGTGTCACGCTAGTTACTCTGATTGATCGTCTCGGCGGGCGTGAATTGCCGTTTCAGGCCGACATTATCGGCACTACCGTAGAATCGTCGCAAGCGATCAAATTATCTGGTCCAGAACCATTAACCGTTTCCCTGATTGAAAACAGTGAGGAATCTGCATGAGTAAATTGGCAGGCCCAAACATTCAGCTCAACGAACTGGGCAAACTCAAGCACTTTATTACCTTGGAAGGCTTAAAGGCCCACCACCTAACCGAAATTCTCGATACCGCCGAATCTTTTATCAACCCGGCGACCAACGATATTAAAAAAGTGCCTTTACTGCGCGGTAAAAGCATTATGAACCTGTTTTTCGAGCCAAGTACCCGTACCCGCACCACTTTCGAAATTGCCGAAAGACGTCTTTCGGCGGATGTGGCCAGCTTGGATATCCAGACCTCGGCGACCAAAAAAGGCGAGTCTTTGCTTGATACCATGTGGAACCTGCAAGCGATGCAGGCGAATATGTTTGTTATTCGTCACTCCGAAAGCGGCGCGGCGCACTTTTTTGCCAAACATGTCGCTCCCGATGTTCATGTCCTCAATGCCGGTGACGGACAACATGCCCACCCATCACAAGCGATGCTCGATATGTTTACCATTCGTAAACACAAGGGCGATATCTACGACCTCAAGGTAGCGATTGTCGGTGATGTTTTGCACTCACGTGTAGTACGCTCGCAGATTCAGGCCCTAAGCATTCTCGAAGCTCGTGAAATTCGCGTTATCGGTCCAAAGACTCTGATGCCATCTCATCCGGAAGCGATGGGAGTTCACGTTTATCACAATATGGAAGAAGGCCTCAAAGACGTTGATGTCATTATCATGGTACGTCTGCAAAACGAACGCATGACCAGCGCATTGATCCCAAGTGAAAAAGAGTTTTTCAAGCTCTATGGCTTAACCGAAAAACGTCTTAAGCTGGCGAAACCGGATGCCATTGTCATGCACCCGGGACCGATCAATCGTGGTGTGGAAATCGACTCGGCGGTCGCCGATGGTCCGCAATCGGTGATTCTTGAACAGGTCACCTACGGTATTGCCGTGCGTATGGCGGTGATGTCGATCATTATGAGCAATGCCGCCCAGCTAAAACAACATCAACTGGAACAACAGCAACAAGCCGATCTCGACTTAGAGGATACTGCGGAGGACAATCAGTGAGACATCTTATTGCCAAGGGTCGTGTTATCGATCCAAGTCAAAATCTGGATAAAGTCACCAACGTTTACCTGTCGCGCGGCAAAATCCTTGCTGTCGGTGATGAAGCGCCTGAAGGCTTTACCGCCGATCAGGAAATTGATGCCAGCGGAAAATGGATTTTACCCGGACTGGTTGATTTACGAGCACGTTTAGGTGAGCCGGGCAGCCAATATGCCGGCAATATTGCCAGTGAAACCTTAGCGGCGGTGGCCGGCGGCATTACCAGTATCTGCTGCCCTCCGGACACTAATCCGGTTAATGATACTCAAGCGGTAACCGAGTTGCTGCAACGCCGTGCTCGCCAAGCGGCAACCGCTTATGTGATGCCGATCGGTGCCTTGACACAAGAACTCAAGGGCGAGCGTCTGAGCAACAGTTATTCATTGATTCAGGCCGGCTGCATTGGTTTAAGCCAAGCAAACCTACCCATTCAAAATGCATTGACACTGAAAAATGCGCTCGATTATAACGCCAGCCAAGATATAACCATTATCTTACGCAGTGAGGACCAACAGCTGAAAAATGGCGGTGTCGCTCACAGCGGTCCGGTGAGCTCGCGTTTAGGTCTGCCGGCCATCCCTGCGGAAGCGGAAACCGCCGCCTTAGCTCGTGATTTGATTCTGGTTGAGGAAAGTGGCGCACGCGTGCACTTTTCACAAATCTCTTGCGCTCGCTCTGTGGAGCTGATTCGCGAAGCCAAAAAACGTGGTCTACCGGTCACCTGTGATGTCGCGATTCACCAATTGCAACTCAGCGAAATGGATGTAATGGGCTTTAACAGTCTGTTCCATGTCAGCCCGCCACTGCGAAGCTTGCAGGACAAACAAGCGCTAATTGCTGGGGTCAAAAGCGGTGTCATTGATGCGATTGTCAGTGACCACACCCCTTTGGAAAAAGACGCCAAACAGTTACCTTTTGGCGAAAGTGCTCCGGGTATTAGCGGTCTGGAAACCCTGTTACCGTTATTGTTGAAAATGGTACATGAAGGTGAGTTGGATTTAATGACCGCGATTCGTTGTGTGACCCACAACCCGGCAAAAATCATTAACCACCCTACCGGTAACCTTAATGAAGGTATGTCGGCGGACATTACCATTGTCGACCCACAAGCGATTTGGACACTGATCCCTGAGAACATGCTTAGTGAAGGCAAAAACACGCCTTTCGCCAACTGGGAATTTGTCGGACAAGTAGAACAGACCCTATTCCAGGGGCGTCCGGTATTCAAACAAAACGCCTGATAGTATTAGTGTTATGTCAATGAATGCTTTCACAATAAACCTAAACGCCATTGTCTGCGAACCACAGCTCAACGGTTACTGGCTTTGGCAGGTTGAAATTGATGAGCAGATGGCCGCCGAGGATCTGCTCGGTCAAGTCTTGTCGCTTAGCAGCGATAGCTTACCTAGCAATCAATTCATCGAAACTTGGCTGTTTGCCATTAACGGGCAATCTTTACAGCTGTTGAGCAAAGATGCCAATCATGCTGAAAGCACCATTGACGAGACCAGTACATGGCAACTGAGCTTAAACAGAGAGACGCAATCACAGAGATTAGACTGGCAAAAACCGATTTTGCTGGTAGCTGAAAACCTGGCGATGGCCAATGCATTTGTAATCGCTAAGCAGAGTCAGCTTGTCCAAGGGCGCTGTCAGGTGATACTGGGCAGTGAAGACGGTTTTCCATTTATGCTTAAACCGGCTCGCTTCATTATGGATATGATGCCTGCACAAGCCATTGGTGCCTGCACTTTATTGGAAGACTGGAAAATCCCGAACCGCTTGGCGAGTCAATCCGGCGTTGCCGGATGTTTCGATGGTTCGACATTGGAATGCTTGAGCGAGTATCTGCATAACTGTCAGCGCTTTGGTGATTTAACCGATCTACAAATTGTTATTTTTAGCGACGCTGAAAACAACGATGATTTCAAAAAACTGTGCCAGCAATTTTCTCAAGTCGACTGTCATATTTTTGCTTAAAATGACTCATCGGGCCTTTTTGTCAATCGCTTACTTTTCCAATTGATCGATAAACTTGGCACGTTTTCGTGCTTTTTTAGCCAACTTTTCGATATCCTTGGCGCAGTCGTCCAATACACATTCGGCGGTATTGGCAATCGCCGCTTCGATTAGAATTTGTAGCTGTTGATAGTCGTTTTCACTCAACAGTTTGCGCTTTGACTTACTCAATGACTCTTTAAAGCTAGCCACGACTCGGTCGGCATGTTTATTTACTTTCATCTCTCACCCCGCTTATTAATCATCTAAAAAGATATCTTCACCAGAACTGACAATCAATGGATCCGCCTGACCGACAATCGTTTCATCCTTGCCGTGATAATCTAGCTGGCTGAGGATATATCGCATAGTTTCCAGACGTGCGCGTTTTTTATCATTCGATTTGATAACCGTCCAAGGCGCATGACTGGTATTGGTATAGAAAAACATATCCTCTTTCGCCTTGGTATATTCCTCCCAACGATCGAGAGAAGCCAAATCCATCGGGCTTAGTTTCCACTGTTTCAAGGGATCGGTCTTGCGTTGATTAAAACGGCGCAGCTGCTCCTGACGACCCACCGAAAACCAGAACTTCATAATGGTGACACCATCGGCTTGAATCATACGTTCAAACTCCGGAGCCTGATGCATGAACAAGGTGTATTCCTGCGGGGTACAAAATCCCATGACCCGCTCTACACCGGCACGGTTATACCAGGAGCGGTCAAACAACACCATTTCTCCTGCGGTCGGCATATTTTCAATATAGCGCTGAAAATACCACTGGCCTTTTTCGATCTCACTGGGTTTATCAAGTGCGACAACACGAGCACCACGGGGATTGAGGTGTTCCATAATGCGTTTGATGGTTCCACCCTTGCCGGCGGCATCACGCCCCTCAAACAACATAATAATGCGTTGGTCGGTTTCCTTGACCCATTTTTGCAGCTTCAACAGCTCGATCTGCAATAAACGTTTGGTCTCTTCATAGTCCTTACGTTTGATTTTCTGCTTATAAGGGTAGTTCACTTCACTCGATTTAACTTTTTTCATGAGGATTCCCTAGTTACAATGGTTGTTAGATTCAATATACTCCGATTTAATTGAATTGAAATGAGCGAAATCATTTTTTCAAGCATTTAGACGGCATTTCGCGGAACATAGGAAAACACTTAGAGAGAGTTATGGATAAGGCCCTGCAAAACAACTATGAAAAGGTTAAACAGCGCATTGAAGAGGCTTGTAATAAATACCGATCAAGCAGCGACTGTGTCCAGTTATTAGCCGTCAGCAAAACCAAACCGATTGAAATGGTCAATACGATTGCCGAGCTCGGGCAAAAACACTTCGGCGAAAACTATGTCCAAGAAGCGCTTGAGAAAATCGACCAGCGCCCTGATCTTATTTGGCATTTCATCGGCCCGATTCAATCGAATAAAACACGCCCGATTGCCGAGAATTTTAATTGGGTTCACAGTGTTGATCGCCTGAAGATCGCGCAGCGTCTGAATGACCAGCGCCCTGATGACAAGGGCAAATTAAATATTTTACTGGAAGTAAATATCAGTCAACAGGCGACTAAATCTGGGTTTTCGGCAAATGAACTGAGCGATGCATTAAAGCAAATCGCCACCATGGACAACCTTCAGGTACGAGGCCTGATGGCGATTCCGCAACCAAGTTCGGATTTTAACCAACAACGTCAGACATTTGCCGCCATGCAACAGCTGCTTGTGGATTTACAACAGGAATTTCCAGAGTTGCAGCTAGATACTCTGTCAATGGGGATGTCGGGAGATTTGGAAGCGGCTATTGCCGAAGGGGCAACCATCGTGCGCATTGGAACCGATATCTTCGGTGCCAGAGATTACAGCAAATAAATACAGGCCAGAAAAGAAAAAACCAAAACCGCCACGGCGGTTTTGGCCATCTCCTTTTTATACAGCCCGTAAGATATAGTTAAATCACATTTAACCGGACCCTACACACTGTTAGGGCAATTCTAAAACAGTAAGTTGATGAAACTGTTTTGATCACCTCTGTAAATAAGTTAACGGCCAAAACACGAATGCTTTAACCGAATTGTGCGTTTTTTGACCTAGCATTGCCGAGACCGAAAAACTCAATAACCACTGGTAACTTTTAGACAGCCGGATTATTCTGATCGTTCACAACAGCCGGTTCAGAGTTCTCTGTCGCTTCTAGCTGTGGAGATTGCTCAGACTTCTGCTGCGCTAATTGCGCCAACTCTTCGTGGAAAGAACGCACTCTTTCCAACCAGCCAGGACGACTATCCTGCTCAGGAAAACGTTGTGCGTTAATATCGGCCATCAATTCATTGAAAAAGCTTTCAGCATTGGCAAACTGCTCATCTAATCTTTCCAGCACCTGTTGCCAGGTATCGTAGTAATTTGGCAAGGCGGCCGGATCGGCATTTTCAGCATTTTCCTGCTGATCAGCTTCGCTACCCTCAGTATCGTTTTGCACATTCTGATACTGCGCCAGCGCCTGCTGCTGATAACTCTTAACCACAGTTTCGGTTTGAGTCAGATTCAGGCTCATACCACTTAACTGATCCATATCCAGTTCTAGATTCTGAGCTTTTTCGAGCGCTTTTTCGATATTACCGCCATAAAACTCACCGGCCAACTCATCAACCTTGGCGAACACATCGTAAATCGCTTGCAGCTCTTCCTCGTTCAAATCACCTTGCACCGAAAATGCAAAACGCTCTTCAAACATGGTCGCTTCCATAGCTTGCTTAGATTCAAAATAACGCACACCGGAAGGGCCATCTTCAGCCACTTTCATTTCCTGATAAGACTGATACTGGGCATAAAGCTGTCGGAAATCGAGCGTGACCTTGTCACCCTCTTTGGTAGTCAATTGCAAACTCATGGTTTCGCTATATTGATAAGCCTGTTGCATCTGCATCATACTGGCGGCTTTAGCACTGCCACGCGCGGTCGGAGAATAATCAACATCAGCCTCTAGCTTTGCTTTTGCCAATTCAGAAATATCCTGCCCCGGTTTATTGTTGGGATTCTGTGCCTTAATATCAAACAACTGTTTGACAAAAGCGTTGTCGTTGATTGTATTAGCCATAATTTATTCCTTCATTTAAGAAAAAATATCCCCGGTGTGAATAGTGAATAGCAAAACAGAACTCAAGCTTGTCTTGATCTGAATTGTGCGGCAAAGAATCTGTTTATTTTAATGAATTGCCGTCGTTTTTTTACGCTTATTGCCAACGATTGATTGTTATTAGCAGTCGCTTATAAAAAATATAGCGGCCACCAAACCTAAAACTTTAGCAAAATAAATAAGTTAGGACGGAATCAATTTTTTCTTTATCTTCTTTTAAATCCAACGGCAAACAAATAAGCTGCAAATTTATAGACAATTGAATCAATTCAAATACAACTTTCTTATTAAAATCCAAGCCAAAAAGCCGCTTATTTGCTTAAACAACCGTCACCGTCTAATATTATTTAGCCATCAACTTAGCGTATAATACCGTTTAGTTATCAGACGCCGAAAATGGTGCGCTTGGATTCAATTTAGATTGATTGATTTAGAGCAAAGCAAAAAAGGGTATTTCACATGGAAGCAACCATCTGTTTTATTGGTGCGGGTAATATGGCGCAAAGCCTGATTGGCGGTCTTATTTCCAGCGGGTATGACAAGAACAAGATTATAGCCACCGATCCCAATCAAGAACAACGTGACTTGGTCACACAAAAATTTGCCATTCAATGCTTAGCTGACAATGATCAGGCGATTGGGCAATCTTCGATAGTTGTTTTGGCGGTCAAACCGCAAATTCTACAGCAGGTTTGCGCCGAGATTGAAAACATCGTCAATCAGCAAAACCCGCTATTGCTCTCTGTCGCCGCCGGTATTCGCAGTGCTGACATTGCCCGTTGGTTAGGTGGTGACAAAGCGATTGTGCGCACCATGCCGAACACACCATCGCTAATTCAAAGTGGTGCCACCGGAATGTTTGCCAATGATTCGGTTTCCTTGGAACAAAAAAGCCAAGCCGAACATATTATGCGCGCCGCTGGCTTGACTATTTGGGTTGATGAAGAGCCACAATTGGATGCAGTCACTGCTTTATCGGGTAGTGGACCGGCTTATTACTTTTTGTTTATGGAAGCGATGGAAAAGGCCGGCGCCGAGCTCGGACTTGATGCCAAAACCGCGCATCTATTGACCTTACAGACTGCTTTGGGTGCAGCTAAAATGGCACTGGAAAGCCACCAGGACTGCCAAACATTGCGCCGCAATGTGACTTCACCTAACGGTACTACCGAGAAAGCGATTCAAAGCTTTCAAAGCAATAACCTGGAAAGCATTGTCAAAACCGCGATGCAGGCCGCACAAAGCCGAGCCAAAGAGCTTGCCGACGAACTAGGAGGATAGAATTAATGGATGGTAGCAGCCCACTAGGTCAAGGCGGCCTTTTTTTACTACAGTTTTTAATCGGTCTGGTTATTTTCGCCCTGATGTTGCGTTTTTTACTGCGCGCAACACATGCCGATTGGCGCCACCCGATTGTGACCTTTATTGCTAAGGTCACCAACCCGTTATGTGCTCCGGTCAATACCGTGATCCCGGCTAAAGGTCGCTGGGATGTTTCCGCATTGATCACCGCAGTGGTTATCCAAGCAATCTTTGTTACCGCTATCGGTTGGCTAACCGACCGCAGTTTCGGCGTGGCGTTTATCTCCTTGGCTGCGACAACCGAAGTCGCCAATCAACTTATGGACATGATGTTCTGGCTGATTATTATTCAAGTTATTCTCAGCTGGGTATCACAAGGCTACAACCCGAATACAGCGATTTTTGACCAGATTACCCGCCCTATTCTGGAGCCGTTCCGCCGCATAATTCCTCCGATCGGCGGCATGGACCTATCACCGATTTTTGCTATTTTGGCGATTAAGCTGTTCCAAATTGTCATTATCGGTTCGATTGCCGGTCTAGCCCAACAAATGATAGGTTAAGCATCCATGAGCGAATTGTCAGTCAGCCCTCAAACTCTCAAAGTTGAGGACCCTTTACAGCTTAGCAGCGGTGCCAGCTTGCCGGGTTATGAACTCATCTACGAAACCTATGGTGAGCTCAATGCCGATGCCAGTAACGCCATTTTGATTTGCCACGCCCTAAGCGGTGACCATCATGTTGCCGGCGTCGATGATGAAGGTAAGAAAGGCTGGTGGGACGGTTATATCGGCCCAGGAAAAACGATCAATACCGATCAGTTTTTTGTTGTCTGCTCGAATAACCTCGGCGGCTGCCGTGGCAGCACCGGGCCGACCACGATCAACCCTGAAACCGGCAAGGTCTATGGCCCGGATTTTCCGATTGTTACCTGTCGCGACTGGGTCAATAGTCAGGATCGGCTGCGTGCACACCTCGGTGTTGAGCAGTGGGCGGCAATTGTCGGTGGTTCCATGGGGGGAATGCAGGTGTTGCAATGGGCAATTGATTACCCCGATAGATTACGCCATGCGGTAGTGATCGCTGCAGCACCTAAACTGTCGGCACAGAATATCGCCTTTAATGAAGTGGCGCGCCGAGCCATTATGAGCGATCCGGATTTTGCCGAAGGGCGTTTTATCGAAAAAGACACCCTGCCTAAACAAGGCCTGTCACTGGCTCGAATGCTGGGGCACCTGACCTATCTGTCAGATGATATGATGGGTTCGAAATTCGGCCGTGAACTGCGTGAAGGCAAATTACAATATAACTACGATGTCGAATTCCAAGTGGAAAGTTATCTGCGGTATCAAGGTGAAAAATTCGCCACCAAGCAAAACTTCGATGCCAACACCTATCTGTTGATGACCAAAGCCCTCGACTACTTCGACCCGGCGGCGGAATTTGAGCATGACTTATCAAAAGCTCTGGCCAAAGCGAGCGCCAAATTCCTCGTGGTGTCCTTTACTTCGGACTGGCGTTTTTCTCCGCAACGTTCGCATGAGATTGTCAAAGCCTTGCTCGATAACGACGCCAATGTCAGCTATGCCGAAGTCGAATCGCAACACGGGCATGATGCTTTCTTACTGCCTAATACACATTATGAAGGTATTTTCAGTGCCTATATGCAACGTGTTTATCAAGATTCAACGCCCTCCACTGGCACCCTTGATGGAGGCAATGCAGAATGAACAAACAAACCATGACTCAGATTTCCCCTGAATTCAAACTGATTGCCGATTGGATTACACCGAATAGTCGTGTACTGGATCTTGGCTGTGGCGACGGTCAACTTTTAAAGTACCTGATCGATAAACACCAGATCAGCGGCTACGGCATGGAAATCGATCCGGAAAAAAATGTCCAAGCGCTGCAAAAGGGACTCAATGTCATTCAAAGTGATTTGAACAGCCGAGATATCAGCCAATATTTTGATAACGACTCGTTTGATTTCGTCATTATGACTCAGGCATTGCAGGTAGTGCGCCGTCCGGATTTATTGATTGATGAAATGCTCTCTGTCGGTAAGCAAGGCATTATCACTTTTCCAAACTTCGGCCACTGGCGTATGCGTATGCAGTTAATGCTAAAAGGTCGCATGCCGGAAACCGAAACCTTGCCTTACCACTGGTATGACACGCCAAATATCCACCTGTGTACTTTCAACGACTTTGAAAACCTCTGTGAAGAAAAAGGCCTGGAAGTGGTGTCACGCACCGTAGTCAACGCACAACATAAAAGCTCTCTAGGTATGCGTCTACTGCCTAACTTACTCGGTGAAGTCGCGCTTTATCGAGTGCAAAAGAAACTCTAAGCGAATACCAATCCGTTCTAGGCAAACTGTTAAGCTAAAGCCTGTCTGGCTTTAGCTTAAATATTAGAATTTTCTGATAAAATTGCTTTACTTAGCCATAAAGAGATTCATACCGTTCTTATCTAGATAATTACTAGCATTTATA
Organism: Thiomicrorhabdus sediminis; assembly: GCF_005885815.1. Lineage (NCBI taxonomy): Bacteria > Pseudomonadati > Pseudomonadota > Gammaproteobacteria > Thiotrichales > Piscirickettsiaceae > Thiomicrorhabdus > Thiomicrorhabdus sediminis. The sequence continues at coordinate 2,093,266 of NZ_CP040602.1, forward strand.
TATACTTGTGCTAACCCAATAACAACTGACCACTCTTTTGTGAACCTAACCCGCACCTCAAAATTGATATTAATCGGCTATCTCTTTATCGCCCTGTTTATTCTGATTAATATCCAATCCACAGCGCATCACGATAATAATCTTGAAAGTCATTATCAAAAAATGCTTACCAGTGAGAAGCAGGTTCACCTCATCCAGCAACTGCAATTGCATGCGAAAAACCGCTCGGTTCTACTGGTTCGGATTATTTTTGAGAAAGACGCTTTCGCTCAGGACGACTACATCCAACAAACCTACATTGAAGGCTTTAACTTTGTGCAAACCCGCCAGGCACTGTTAAGAACAGACTTGAGCGAAAAGCAAAAATATCTGCTCAATGAAGTGCACAAGATCACCAGTGAAAACCGCAGCCGTCAGGAAAAAGTTATCGCTTTGATACAAGCTGGAGAAGAGCAAGCCGCTCATGAAATGCTATTGCAGACCGTACCGGTACAGAACAAGGTTGTAAAGAGCCTGAGCAATCTAAGCCATCAACTGCAGGCAACAGCGCAACAAGCCAGAGCCTCATATCAAACCATCGTCAAACAAAGCGACCTGCTCGAAACCCTATTACAAAGTTCCTTGTTGATTATTGTTATTATCGTCGGCATCTTCAGCTACAACCAAATAAGGCGCAGCGAGAACATACAGCAAAAAACCGTCTATAAACTGACCCGTAAAATGCAAAATCAGGCCTATGAAAATGCGATGGATGCGCATATTTTGCATGCCGTTGACGAGTATGTCGTCCTGGTTGACGATCATGGCCGTTTCATTCGCGCCAATCCACGCATGAATAATATCCTCGAAGAAACTCATTTTCTTGATGTACATACCATCTGGCAACTCCTGGAAGAGGCAAGCAATCAGCAAATTGAAATCTCCAGGGCGCAGCAAGCCCTGATGGATAAAAAGTCCTGGCAGAAAGAGCTGTTTCTGCTATCGCCGTTTGAATGCTTCGCTTTATGTGAAATACATGATTTCCATTCTGAAGAAATCCCTAATGCCCGATACCTGCTGACCATCAAAGATATTACCGAACTGAAAGAGACTCAGGAAGCGGTTGAGCTACAGGCCAACTTCGATTCAGTGACCGAGCTACCAAACCGTCACTTCTTCCAGAAAACCCTGACTGAACTGACCACACAAAACAACAAGCTGGCGGTCTGCTATATCGACCTCGATGACTTTAAGAACGTCAACGACACCTTAGGGCATGACTACGGTGACGGCCTATTGAATGCTGTCAGCCGTCGCATGTACAACCTGCTATTATCGGATTTTATACATGACTTCCATTTGGCGCGAATCGGTGGCGATGAGTTTGCCATCATCCTGACATTGCCCGAACAGCAACAACACGAATTCTGCCAGCAATTTGGCCACAAGCTAATCGAAGTGGTCAGTAAGCCCTATAACGTCTACAAGCAGAACCTGGTGATTGGTTGCAGTATCGGGGTGGCCTTGTACCCTCAACATGGAACCGATGCCACCAAACTGATGCGTCACGCCGACCTGGCGATGTACGAAGCCAAACACAGCGGCAAAAACCAATGTGCGCTCTTTAACAATACCATCGGTCAAAAACTGGAACAAAAACTGATATTGAAAAACCGTATCGAACAAGCTTTGGTCAATCATGAATTCATCCTTCACTATCAACCACAATACAATCTGCACAGCAACCAACTGATCGGTCTTGAGGCGCTGATTCGCTGGGAACACGATGATTACTGCTACTCGCCGAACGAATTTATCCCTTTTGCCGAAAAACACGGTTTTATCCAACTGATCGATGAATATGTACTGGAAATGGCTTGTCAGCAAATCGCCGAATGGCAGGAGCAAGGCCTTGAAGTACCAAGGGTCGCGGTGAACATTTCCAGCCAGCAGATTAATTCGCGCAAATTAGTCGACATCATCAATAGACAGCTGGAAAGGTGTCAGTTCTCCGGCAACTTAATTGAATTGGAAATCACCGAATACTCTTTAGTGAAAAGCTTAGAAAAGAACCATAAAGAAACGAACTGGTTGAATGAATTAAAACAAAAAGGCATTCAAATCGCCATTGATGACTTCGGTACCGGTTATTCTTCACTTAGCTACCTGCAACATATGCCGATCGACCGTTTAAAAATCGACCAGAGTTTTGTCCGCAACCTGAACACAGAAACAGAAACGCACAGCATTATTTCCAGCATTATCTCGCTAGGCCACAATGTTAATGCCACTGTGCTGGCAGAAGGTATTGAGACCGAACAGCAAAAAGATATCCTTAAACAACTCGGCTGTGACGACGGCCAAGGCTATTTAATGAACATGCCGATTAGCGCGAAGCAGGTCACAGAAATATTGTCAGAGGGTAAGACTCTGCTCGCCGCCTCCTAATCCATGTCATAAAAGCGTCATTTTTTTGTTAAAAAACCGTTAATTCCATCACCTAAAATGCAACGCAGATAAACAGCAATAGCGTGTTTATAAATTGAATAATTTGATTGGAATATTTTATGCGACTAAAGACTCTTTTCAGTACTGCTATGTTAGCCACCGCGATACTTTTAGGCGGTTGCCAAACCACAACAGAGAAAAACTCTGCCAATACAATCAACTGGTTCGAAGCCGATGAAGACGGCCGCATCCACGTATTTTACGACAAGGAAACTTTCAGCCAATTCAAACAGGTTGGCGAAACAGCCTACCGTTTAACCCGTATCGGTGGTGGCCCGAATGGTGAAACCCTTGTATTTGGGCTGACCAAGGCTGATAAAAAACTAGGTGAAAACACTCCGGCAGCCATGCTATGGGATGGTAAACAGGACGTTTCGTCATTCTATGGTGAAATGCACAAACACGGCCGAATCTATGTCTTCGACAACAAAGCCGATATGGACTTTGTCCGTAAAGTGGGTGAACCCTCTTATATGTATACACAAATCGGTGCCGGTCCAAAAGGTGAAACCGTCGTGTTTGTGCTTAACAAAGCAAATAAAAAACAAAAGCCAGAGAGCTTAATGGCGCAATTTGCCGCCATGCATAAATAATGCCGGCAAATCCCGCTTTCTAACTAAAAACCTTTAGTTATACCCAACAATTCAGCCCCCTTTATGGGGGCTTTTTTATAGTTCAAAACCGCCCAATCCCAAATTGCATTGAGCACATAAAAAATTCATGGTTTTATAGAATAATTTTTGGCTATTAATTTGCTTATAAAAAAAGTAGAATCAGGATAATTAACGCTCAGGGATACATATCAGTTCAATGAATAAATGGTTTAGAAAAGGCAATGCCAGGCGCTACAACCGTGTAGATATGCCGATCCGATCATTTATTGTGCCCAGCTCACCGATTCGTGACCGTGAAATTTATGCAACCGGCGCCAATTACTTGCCCAAGGTGGTGATCGACAAGATTAAAAGCCAACGCCTTAAGGTCTTTGAGGCCGTATCCAAGGTTCAGGAACAAAAGGAATTGGTTACTGAAATCACCAAACAGATCGTTTTGGCTTTAGAAATTTTTGGCCAGTGCTGCGAAAAAATCTCCAGTGGCGCCAGTCCGAAACTTGATTTACCGCTATGGCGACAAGTCAATATTATTTCCGCAGGCTTTGCCAGCATCAAAAAATTGCAAGCCGCCTCCCCTAAAACACATCAATATCTAGCGTTGCTTGAAGATAAATTCATCAAGCATTTCTATTATCTGATCTTCTCGATAGAGAATTCAACAGCTGATCAGTTTCAAGTCAAAGGGCATCTACCGAAAGGCTTTGCGATTGATAAGTTGTTAAAAAGCTTCGAAGATCCCAAATATGAAAAAATCCCCTTGGTACAAACCATCCTCAACTTGGGGGGATTGATGAATACTTATCTCGAAGTCTATGAATTGATCAATGAAGACAACTATGCGAGACAGTTCCCTGAAGAATGGGCCATCAAACCGGCCAATGTCAGTGCCAGCGGTATCGCCATCCATTTGGGCAAACGCTTTGAGCTCTATACAAAACTGGACGTTTTGATTTATATTGAAGGCCTGAACAAAATTCTTGAATTCGAAGGCAGTGTGGTCGATATTCGCGACAATGCCGCGCAAGGAACAGAGCGCGTGGCGATAAACTTTGAATTTCCCGACGGTAAAGACCAAACGTTACTGCAACAAGAGATTCAAAAACAGGAAGTCAAAGAGTGCATGAAGTTTGCACTTTTTTCATAGATTGGAGAAACTGAATGCCAGGCACAAACCATGACATAGATCCAAGCTTTATGGATAATCTGGATCAATCGCTACGCGACCCGGCGCTGGAGTTGATTCGTTTTTCGAGCTTGAAGGACATGCTGGAAATGCGTCTTAAAGGGCCTAGCGAGTTTTTGGCGGCCAACTTTGACCTGAGCCAGCAACAATGGCATGAAGTTCTCAATAAAGTCATTCTCACCAAAGTCAGTTATTTCGATATGCAAGTCCACTTCCCTAACCGCTATATCGACAAATTGATTGAAATTGCCTGCTATGCGGCAAGCATGGATCATGTCGATCCGATCGTGCTTTATCAGGCCATGTTGAAAGATCACCCGATTTTTGCCGCCTGGCTGAAAAAGGCCATTCAGACCAAGCAACTCAATATCCGTTTTGAACAACAGCGCCTTGGCGAAACGGCCTAAATAGGAACCGATACCATTGCGTCCTGCAATTCTTTATGCTGCTCGAATAGAGTAATCGATTGCTCCTGCTCGGTGGTCAGCAAATCGAACTCAACGCCGATACGATAAGGAAAAAGTTGATCATTGGACGCGGTTTGCGAAACAATTTTGCCGCGGCATACCAACACCTCATCATTGATTTCCATAAACACATCCATACTGCTAAAGCGCTCATAAGGGTCAACCGATAAGAAACTAAAACCTCCGGCACTTAGATTAACCCGATAGTTCATCCAGTTTTCCGGCTGGGAAATGCCTTTATAGGCTTGCTTTAAACGCTCATAGACATTGGTTTGCAGATTCAATGTATCCACCAATAAACGCAATACCTTGGCGGCAATCACGCCTTGTTGCGCCAACTTATCGAGATTGGAGACATATTTTTTCTCATCAAAGGCGACTTTCGATGGCGCGGTGTATTTAAAAATCTTGCCGTCGACACTGTTATCCACCACCGAGACTAACTCACGGATATAATCTTCAATCTGATCATATAAACCGGCAATCAATGGACCAATTTTTGAAGTATTGCCCGTTTTAGGACGGTCAAACTTAGCATCTTCTTTAAGGCGAAAACGATAGTCCCTTTGCTCACGCGGATCAGTGGTATCGACCAGCTGATCGATCAACCACCACATAAAACTCATGCGCTGATTCAAGCTATAGAAAATATAAAATGCATTTGAGTTGGAACTGTAGAGCTTATCCAGTTTGGCTTTGATTTGCGCATTGAGAAAATGTAGCTGCTCTTCTTCCTGCTCGGAAATCAATTGACGACGACTGGTAGACACGTGTTTACCGTAGCGATCCACCATTTCCAGGTGCATCGGTAAAATCACATCATAACGAAAATATCGTCTTACATTAGTCATAAACGTCTACTGAATCCTAAGTTGGAATGTTGCTTTATTGTCTTTTCTGTTCAAGCTTGTCACAAGGAAGTCCTTGAAAACGATAAGCCTGACCAAAGCCCTGCACATAATCACCGCTAATGCATTGCAGCTTGAAAAGGTGAAAGTCCAATGTCTTTAATATATCGACCACTTCACCAAACTCTTCAGTAAATTGCGCCAATATCGGCTGGTAGATTTTGCTTTGCGAGTCAACCTTGCCAACCTCGCACTGCATGCTCAATCTCTGGCGAGCGAAAAGCTGTGTCGTTTCGGCTTCATCACAACTCAATAAGATGCTGATCAACACCGCGGGCTCTTGTTGATGCAGCGCATTGTACTCAATTAACGCTTGGAGGTTAGCGGTATGTTGCGCAAGCTCACTAATAAAGATAAAAAAGGCGTTATCGCGATAGATAAAAGGCGTCACCGAACTATGCAAAACCGGTACAGCAGTAGCTTGATTTACCTTTGATTGCCGCCAAAAACTGCTCTGCAAGGTGCTCAACATCAATGTTTTACTATTGGCAATCAATTCCCGACAACTTTGTTGCGGTGCTGTTTCACTCATTTTTTCTCCAAGTGACTTAAATCGTTATAACTCCATACCTTAATAAATCAATGGCTGTTACTGCAAATTCAACCTGGCAAGTAGCCAGGCTCCCATATCATGGATCTCTTGCAAACAGACATTATGCGCCATTGGATAGGCATGCCACTCGACATCCACACCGGCATTTTGCAAACGCACTCTAGAGGCTTCGGCCACCTCATAGGGTATGACCGTATCCTGATAGCCATGCGTCATAAACACCGGTGCCTTATCAAGCGGCTCCGCATCAAGACAAACCTCTGGAAAATAGGTCGATAATGCAACGATTCCGGCTATTTTATAATCTAAATAGAGGCCCGATTTCAACGCCACCAGACCGCCTTGGGAAAATCCGGCCAAGACGATGCGCTGCTCGACGATGCCTTGCGCAATCTGCTGTTCGATCAGGTACTTCACATAGAGCACGGAATCGGCAATACCCTGCACATCAATACGCTGGGCAATATCAAGGCTATAAATATCGTACCAAGAACGCATAGACATGCCGCCATTCACGGTTACC